>JBOGIN010000924.1:0-4302 GCA_050742275.1 Vicinamibacteraceae bacterium | reverse complement strand
GAGTCAGACTGCTGCGTACCCCCGCCGAGGAGCAAGCCCATGAGCTCAGTCGCTCTGATGGTGAACGGCCGTCGCCAGACCATCGAGGCCGACCCCGAAACGCCGTTGTTGTACGTCCTCACCGACGACCTCGAGCTTCGCGGACCGAAGTTCGGGTGTGGTCTCGGACAATGCGGCGCGTGCACGGTCATCGCCGGCGGACGCGCCATTCGCTCGTGCATCACACCCGTCAGCAAGGTCAGCGGCGTCGCGATCACCACGCTGGAGGGTCTCGGCACGGTCGAGAAGCCACACCCGATTCAGCAGGCGTTCATCCGCGAGCAGGCGGCACAATGCGGCTTCTGTTTGAGCGGCGTGATTCTGACGGCGAAGGCGTTCCTCGATCAGCACCCGAAGGCAAGCGACGCCGAGCTTCGACAAGCGCTCTCCAATGTGCTGTGCCGCTGCTTCGCGCACACGCGGATGCTTCGCGCGATCAAGCGATATCAGGCGGAAGGGGTGTGAGGATGACGCCGGCTGCGCTCGACGCGTTGACGCGTGCGGGGCTGTCCCGTCGACGTTTCCTGAAGGGAGCCGGCGCGCTCGTGGTGAGCTTCAGCGCCGCGCCGTTCGTCGATCGTATCGTCTCTGCGCAGGGACTTTCAGCTACTCGCGGCCGGGAGATCGACCCCGAGCAGCTCGATTCCTGGATCGCCGTCGCGGCCGACGGCACCGTCACCGCGTACACCGGCAAGTGCGAGCTCGGCCAAGGCATCTATACGGTGCAGATGCAGCTCATCGCCGAAGAGCTCGATGTGCCGCTGAGTCGCGTGCGACTGATCCAGTGTGATACATCGCGATCGCCAGATCAGGGGGGCACGTCCGGCAGTCAGTCGACGCCAACCAATTTCAACGACAGCAATCTCGCGCTCGCGGGAGCAACCGCCCGAGAAGCGCTGTTGCGGCTGGCGTCGACACGGCTTGGGGTGCCGGTGGACCAGCTCACGGTCGCGGGCGGCGTGGTGAGCGCGAGAGCCGACTCCTCGAAGCAGGCGAGCTACGGCGAGCTGGTCGCAGGGCGGAAGTTCGACATGCCACTCAGCCGCGGCGCGAAGCGCAAGCCCGCGAGCGAGTGGAAGATTCTCGGCACGCCGGTGCCGCGTGTGGACATGCCGGCGATGGTGACCGGTGAGCTCGAGTACGTTCACAACGTGCGCGTGCCCGGCATGCTGCACGGCCGCGTCATCAGGCCGCCGGCGGTTGGCGCGACGCTGCTCGACGTGGACGAGAGCTCGGTCCGCGGCCTGCCCGGCGTCGTTAAGGTCGTCGTCGAGAAGAACTTCGTTGGCGTTGTCGCGGAAAAGGAATGGCAGGCGATTCAGGCGGCCAGAGCGCTCGAGGTTCGATGGGCTCCTGGCAGCGGCCTGCCGCCCCAGCGTGACTATCACGAGCGTCTCCGCAACCAGACGCCGTCGCGAGATGCGTTCGTGGTGAACTCGAAGGACGTCGACAAGGCGCTCGCGCGGGCAGCAACGGTGCTCGAAGCGACGTATCTGCATCCGTTCCAGATGCACGGCTCGATCGGTGCGTCGTGCGCGTCCGCGGACGTGCAGGATCGCACGGTGACGATCTGGTCGACGACGCAGTCCGTGTACGCCTTGCGCAGCAGCATGGCGCTGTTGTTGAAGCGGCCCGTGGAGAACATCCGCGTGATCTTCACGCGCGGCGCCGGGTGTTACGGTCTCAACGGCGCAGATGCCGTCTCGTATGACGCGGCGCTCCTCTCGCGGGCCGTGCGCAAGCCGGTTCGCGTGCTGCTCTCACGGATGGACGAGATGGCGTGGGAGAACTTCGGGTCTGCCTACGTCATCGACCAGCGGGTCGGTGTCGACGCGGAGGGGGCGATCGTCGCCTGGGATCACGAGTCGTGGTCTCCGCGCCTGGGTGGTCGACCTGGCGGTGAGCGCCCGGGGAACGTCATCACAGGCGCGCTGGTCGGATTCGAGCCGAGCGGAATTGAGCCGCAGCGCGCGACCGACCCTGAGAGCTTCCGCAACGGCAGCAATGCGGCGCCGTCCTACGTCACCGGCTGCGTCGGAGGCGCCTGCGGAGGCACCGGTCGCGTCAGGAGTGAGCGCGTCCTCACGCATAGCGTTGCATCACCGCTCTTCACGGGCCCACTGCGATCGCCGTCGCGGCTGCAGAACACGTTCGCGCACGAGTGCTTCATGGACGAAGTGGCAGCGCGGGTGAAGGTGGACCCGGTGGCGTACCGACTGCGGCACCTGCGGGACGAACGCCTGAGCAACGTCGTGAGAACGGCAGCGAAGGCAGCGGGCTGGGATACGCGTCGCTCGCCGAGACCGGACGTCGGCCGCAGCGGCGTTGGCAGTGGCCGCGGCATCGCGTGCGTCCTGTACGAGGGGGACAATGGCTACTGCGCGATGGTCGCCGAGGTCGAGGTCGATCAAACGAGCGGAAAGGTGGTCGCAAAGCGGCTCGTCGTCGCACTCGACTGCGGGCCGGTGTCGAACCCTGACGGCGTGCGGAATCAGATCGAAGGCGGCGCGCTTCAAGGCCTGAGCCGTGCGCTCGGCGAAGAGGTGACCTGGGACGAGGAGAAGGTGACGTCGATCGACTGGCAGACGTACCACACCCTGCCGCTCGGGTTCGACGTGCCCGAGGTGGAGAGCGTGCTCGTCGATCGTCAGGACGCCGAAGCATGCGGAGCCGGCGAGACGTCGATTACCGTTGTCGCCGCCGCAGTCGGGAACGCGATCTTCGACGCCACCGGCGCGCGCATCCGCCAACTACCGTTCACGCCGGAGCGGGTCAAGCAGGCGCTCGACGCGCGCACGTAAAAACGGGGGCTGTCCCCATTTCTACTCCTTCTCCGGCGCGACGTAGCTCTTTCTCGCGCGAGGCTCCATACCTCGCTTCGAGACCCGCACGTCGACTTCGTGAACCTTCCCGTCGCGTTTCGGCGGCTCGAAGCCGAGCAGGTACTGGCTGTGGAGCTCGTCCGCCACGCGCGCGAACGCCGCGCCGAGGTCCTCACCCAGCTTGATTTCCGCATAACCGCCGCCGGTCTCGAGCGCCACAGTCGACAAGCCAGGGTCTGGGAGATCGTCTGTCAACATCCCCGCCAAGCCGCCACGCCCCAGTGGCGGCGTCATCATCGGTCTGCGCCCGCGGCTGCGCAGCCCGAGCGCGTAGATCATCACATCGTCCTCCCGCGAACGATCGATGACCTCCACCTGCGTGACGTACCGCTGGCCAAACGACGCCGGCCCGGTATCCTTGCCATCACTCAACACCAGGACGACGCGCCGCGCGTCGCCACGCTCGCCGAACGTGTCCATCGCCTGGTCAACCGCTTGCCACAGCGGCGTTGGGGCGTCTGCAGGAATCTCGGTCGGCAGCGCGGCGCGCAGAGCGGCCGGGTCTCGTGTAAAGGCCTCGGCGATCTCTATCTCGCGCCCAAACGAGCCGATGGCCGCGACGTCTTCAGGACGCAGGCGCTCGATGAGCTCCTCGGTGGCCTCCCGCAGGAGGCGCAGGTTCCCCTCCATGCTGCCGGAGACGTCCAATAAGACGACCAGTTGGATGGGTTGCGGGCTGTTGTCGAACAAGGAGATCGGCTGCGGCTTCCCCTCGTCTCGAACCTCGAAATCATTGCGCGCAAGCGTAGTGACGAGCCGCCCATCCCGGTCGGTCACGGTCACGAAGATATGGACGACATCGCCCGTGGTGCGAAAGACTGGAGCTTGTTGCTGCTGGGCCGCGACGAGGTCGACCATTACGCACGCGGCTATCGCGACGCTGAGGAGAAGACGGGTCACCGACATCACTCTCGGTCTGGCAGGCCAGGCATGTCACCTCCAGTCATACCACGAAACGGGGACCGTCGCCGTTTTTCGAAAGACGTAAAACGGGGAGTGGCGCTATTCGTGCCGCAAGGCGATCATTGGCTCGAGGCGCGCCGCGCGCCGCGCCGGCAGCCATCCCGCCAGCAGTGCAACGACGAGCATCAGCGCCACGGCGAAGACGATGGTCGGCGGATCGATCGGCTCGACGCCGAACAGCATGCTCTGGATGTATCGCGTGAGCATCGTCGCGGCGGCGACCCCGACGACGATGCCAACTGCGGCGACCAGCGCCGCCTCGCGAAGGACCATCCACAGCACGCGCTCGCGTCCCGCGCCGAGCGCAATGCGGATCCCGATCTCATTCGTCCGGCGCACCACGTTGTTGGCCATGATGCCGTAGATGCCGACGGCAGCGAGAGCCACCGCGAGCAGAGCGAACGCCATGCTCAGCGTC
>JBOGIN010000923.1:0-9729 GCA_050742275.1 Vicinamibacteraceae bacterium | reverse complement strand
TGGGAACGTAGCGCGGGACCTTCAGGCCCCGCGTCCATGGTGAGACGACGATGACGTTCGATCCAATCGAGTTTGAGGTGTTCAAGAATCTCTTCATCTCCATTGCCGAGGAGATGGGCGTCACGCTGTGCCGGACCGCGTTCTCGCCGAACATCAAGGAGCGCCTCGACTACTCGTGTGCCATCTACGACGAGCGCGGTGACACGATTGCCCAGGGCGACCACATGCCGGTCCATCTCGGCGCCATGCCGCTCTCCGTTCGCGCCGCCATCGAGAAGTGTCGAATGACGGCTGGAGACATGGTCGTCCTCAACGATCCGTTCGAAGGGGGCACCCATCTGCCGGACATCACGCTCGTGGCTCCCGTCTATCTCGGGCGGGACCGGAAACCGGCGTTCTACGTCGCCAATCGTGCGCATCATTCCGACGTGGGCGGTATGAGTCCGGGATCGATGCCGCTGGCGACCGAGCTCTTCCAGGAAGGCTTGATCATCCCGCCGGTCGTGCTCGTCTCCCGCCATCGAGTCGTGGAGGATGTCCTTCGACTCATCCTCTCGAACGTGCGCACGCCGGAGGAGCGTGAAGGGGACCTGACGGCGCAGATCGCAGCAAACCGTGTGGCGGAGCGCCGGTTGCACGAGGTCGTGGTGAAGTATGGCCGCAGGAAGGTCGCGCGATACGCGCGCGATATTCAGGACTATACGGAGCGCATCGTCCGCGGGACGATCGCCGCGCTCCCCGACGGCGAGTACGCCTACGAGGATGCCCTGGACGATGACGGTGTCAGCGAGCGGCCGGTGCGGATCCGCGCCCGCGTCCGCATCGACGGCGAGGTTGCCGAGGTGGATTTCGCGGACAGCGATCCAGAAACGACGGGAAGCGTGAACGCGAACTACGCCATCTCGCTCTCTGCCACCCTGTACGCGTTTCGATGTCTCGTGCCGGAAGACGTGCCGTACAACGCCGGAGTCGGGCGTGTCGTGCGAGTGCGCGCGCCCGAGGGAACGATCGTGAACGCGCGGCGGCCAGCGGCGGTGGCAGGCGGCAACGTCGAGACCTCTCAGCGGATCACCGACGTGGTGCTTGGTGCGCTCGCGCGTGCGATACCGGAGCGAGTGCCGGCCGCGAGCCAAGGGACGATGAACAACGTGACACTGGGCGGCGTCGACCCACGAACCGGACGGCGTTTTGCCTACTACGAGACCATTGGCGGCGGGATGGGCGGCAGAAACGGCCTGGCCGGCCTGAGCGGCGTTCACACGCACATGAGCAACACGCGCAATACGCCGGTCGAGGCAATCGAGCAGTACCTGCCGGTGCGCATCTTGCGGTACGCGCTGCGCAGCGGAAGTGGCGGTAAGGGACGGTACTCGGGTGGCGAAGGGATTATCCGCGAGTACGAGGTGCTGTGTGACACATCTGTCACGATTCTGTCGGACCGCCGGCGTGGGAGGCCCTACGGCGCGTGCGGAGGTGAAGCGGGTGAGTGCGGTCGCAACCTGCTGATTCGCGACGGCAACGAAGAGCCGCTTCCCGGCAAGGTTCAACTACGGCTGCGTGCCTCGGACCGCCTGCGCATCGAAACGCCAGGCGGTGGCGGTTACGGGGTGAGCGGGTGACAAGGTGCGTAGCGCGCGGCCTTTAGGCCGCGCGTGCGAGGTGTCTTTAGACTCCTCGCCGGCTCTTTTGACCTCTTGCCCGCCCGGTCTCGAGACCGCGCGCTGCGAATGACGGGCTCTTTACGTCGCGCGTGCGCCTCGCGCGAGCTCGCGCTCGATGTTGTCGAACATCTGTCGTGTCAGTTGGCGGGCGGCGCCGGTCAAGAGCCGCTGACCGACGGTGGCGATCAACCCGCCTACTTGACCGTCGCCCTTTACGGAGAGCAGTGTCTGACCGTCGCTCGTCTCGCTCAGGTCCAGCTTGGCCACGCCCTTCATGAAACCCGGCGCCGCACGTCCCTCGATCTCGAGCGTGTAGCTCGACGGAAAGTCCTTCTCCTTGATTTGCACAACGCCGTTGTACGTGCCTTTGATGGCGGCCACACCCACTGTTAACGTGGCCGCGTAGCGGTCCGGCCCGATGGCCTCGAGCCGCTGACAACCTGGGATAAAGTTCACCATGCTCTCGGTGTCGTGCAGCACACGCCACAGCGTTTCGCGTGGCACCGGGAACGCGCGCTCCATGTCGATGTTCACGTTCGGCCTCCTCGGGGCTCGAGCACGCACCATGATACCGCCACGGTAGAACACGAGGGTCGATTGCCATGACGACGATGGTGGCCAAACCGCCTTGCGACGATGGACAGATCCTCAGCGGACCGCTCGTCATCGCCTGCGATCCAGTCGTCGGCCGCTGGGTAATGACCGCGACGATCCTGGGCAGCAGCATGGCCTTCATCGACAGCTCTGCCGTCAACGTCGCGCTGCCCGTCCTGCAGAGCAGTCTCGGCGCCTCCATGACCCAGGTGCAATGGATCATCGAGGTGTACATGCTCTTTCTCTCGGCGCTCATCCTCGTCGGCGGCGCACTGGGCGATCGCTTGGGCCATCGCCGCGTGTTCATGTGGGGCGTGGCAGCCTTTGCCGTGGCGTCGCTCTGGTGCGGCCTGGCGCCGGATCCGACGCAGCTCATCATCGCACGTGCGGCGCAGGGGATTGGCGGGGCGCTGCTGGTGCCAGGCAGCTTGGCCATTATCAGCGCGTCGTTCGACAAGTCGTCCAGGGGGAAGGCCATCGGGACGTGGTCCGGCGCTACCGCGATCACCGCGGCAGCGGGACCGGTCCTCGGCGGCTGGCTCGCGTCCACGTTCTCCTGGCGCTGGGTGTTCCTGCTCAACATCCCGTTTGCCGTCGTGGTGCTCCTGATCGCCGCGACCCGCGTGCCCGAGACGCGGGACTTGTCTGCAGGAACCGGTACTCCGGGGATGGGAGGGATCGATTGGCTCGGCGCGGGGTTGAGCGTCGTGGGACTCGGCCTTCTCGTCTACGGGCTCGTCGAGTCGGCGAACCTCGGGCTCGCGCATCCGATTGCGCTCGGGGCGATGATCGCCGGCATTGTGGTCCTCGGAATCTTCGTGTGGGTCGAGGGGCAGGCCCGCGCCCCGATGATGCCACTCGACGTCTTCGCATCCCGAAGCTTCACGGGCGCGAACCTCCTGACCGTGCTGCTCTATGGCGCGCTGGGCGGCGCGTTGTTCTTCCTGCCGTTCAATCTCGTTCAGGTCCAGGGCTACACGCCTGTGCAGGCCGGGGCGGCATGGCTCCCGTTCATTCTGGCGATCGCGTTCCTCTCCCGCTGGACGGGTGCGCTCGTCCCTATCGTTGGCGCCAGGCTTCTCCTCGTCGTGGGACCGTTGCTCACCGCTACCGGGTTCGCGCTCGCCGTGCGTCCCGGAACCGACGGCAGCTACTGGACGACCTTCTTCCCGGCCTTTCTCGTCATGGGACTGGGGATGGCGATTGCCGTGGCTCCGCTGGTGACCGTCGTCATGGGCTCCGTGGAATCCGATCGTGCCGGCGTGGCGTCCGGCATCAACAACGCCGTCTCGCGTGCCGCGGGACTCCTGGCGCTGGCCGTCATGGGGCTGCTGGTGGTCGGCACGTTCAACAGCGCGCTCGACGAGCGCCTTGCGGCGCTGAACGTCGCCCCGCATGTCGTCGAGCAGCTCGCGGAGCAACGGATCAACCTTGCGGCGGCAGAGCCGCCGGCGAGCGCGTCACCGGCGATGGCGCGGGCGCTTCGCAAGGCCATCGACGAGTCGTTCGTCGTCGGCTTCCGCGCCGCCATGTGGAGCGGTGCGGTGCTTGCCGCGGCCAGCGCGCTCGTCGCCTGGTTGATGATCGGCGAGGTGCGCCCCCCGCGCGCGGCGGGTTGACGTCCGCCTCGCCGCTAGGGTGGGCCCGCTGCGCTGCCCCCGCGCTGCCCGAGCCGCTCGACCGTGGCTTGGCTCGTCGACGCCCCTTCCGCGGCTCACCTCGCCTGCCGGGCATCGATGCGCTTACCAAGCCGTCCCATGCCGCCATGGCGCACCGAGCAACCGCCAGGAGGGTCTCGCGCGACGCTCCGTCGCGGGCTTGAATGGACATGCCGTGCTGGACCGTCGCGTAGAAGGTGGCGACAGCACGACAGTCGAAGCGTGCCGGAAGCTCCCCCTCGGCGACTCCTCGCTCCAGGCGCCGACGCAGCGTCTTGGCGTTCTGAGCGCGGTGATCCCGCAGCTCGCGGCACACCGCCGCAGTCGACGCGTCTCGGGCGTGGAGGGCGCCCAACGCAATGAGGCAGCCCCTGGGCTTGCCACGCTGCGTGAACGACTCAGCCGTCGCCTGGAGGAAGCGCTCGATGGCCTCGCGCGCCGTCGGGGCCGTTGGGATGGCGTCCCAGATCTCCGTGCCTTGGCTTGCGCCGTAGAGCTGGACCGCGTCCCGGAACAGCCCCTCCTTGCTCTGGAAGGCGGCATAGAGGCTGGGCGAGTTGATGCCCATGGCGGCCGTGAGGTCGGAGAGGGAGCTGCCGTCGTACCCCTTGGCCCAGAACAGCTCCATGGCCCGCCGGAGCGCGGCGTCGCGGTCGAAGCTGCGTGGACGGCCTCTTTCTGACATCGGCACCTTCTTTCTGTACTGATCAATATATAAATCGCTTGACGCCGGCGCGCAAGCTCCTTATATTATGTAGCGATCGATACAGAAAGGAAAGGCCTCATGTCCGTATCTCAACTCAACGGGAAGGTGGCACTGGTGACCGGCGGCAGTCGCGGCATCGGTGCGGCGGTTGCCATCAGGCTCGGCAGTGAGGGCGCGCACGTGGCGCTGACGTACGCGCGCTCCCAGGACAAGGCACGAACGGTCGTGTCCGCGATCGAGGCCGCAGGCGGACGGGCGCTCGCCATTGCGGCGGACAACACGGATCCTGCGGCGTTGGATGCCGCGGTGGAACAGACCCTGGCTACCTTCGGGCGCCTGGATATTCTCGTCAACAACGCGGGCGTGTTTTCGTCGGCGCCGCTCGAGACGCTCACGCTGCAGGACTTCGATGCCGCCATGGCGGTCAACGCGCGCGCGGTCTTCATCGCGTCGAAGGCGGCCGCCGCACACATGGGCGCCGGCGGGCGCATCATCTCGATTGGCAGCAATCTGGCCGAGCGGGTTCCCGGACCTGGGCTCACCGTCTACGCGGCGAGCAAGGCGGCGCTCGTCGGTCTCACCAAGGGGATGGCGCGTGATCTCGGTTCCCGGGGGATCACCGTGAACCTGGTTCACCCCGGATCGACCGATACGGACATGAACCCCGCGGAGGGACCGCACGCCGACGCGCAACGGAGTCTCATGGCCATCCCACGCTTCGGCGAGCCGCAGGACGTGGCCGGTCTGGTCGCCTGGCTCGCGAGCTCGGACGGGCGGTTCGTGACGGGCGCCGCGCTGACCATCGACGGCGGAGCCAACGCGTGAAGGGCACGTCGCGACTCGCACCAGCGCCAGCGCTGCGACGCGTGCGCTCGCCGAACGCCGCCATCGCGCTGTTTGCCTTCGCGGTGGCCGTCGTCGTGACCACGGAGTTCATCGTCGTGGGCCTGGTGCCGACGATCGCGCGGGACCTCGGCGTTTCATTGCCCGAGAGCGGTCGGCTCGTGACATGGTTCGCCTTGTCGTCGGCGATCCTCGGGCCGCCGCTCACCATCGGCGCGAGCAGGGTCGAGCCGCGCCCCGTGCTCGTGGCGGCGTTGCTCCTCTTCGGGCTCGGGAGCCTCGTGGCGACGGTGATCCCGACGTATCCGGTGTTGATGGGCGTCCGCGTCGTCCAGGGCGCGGCGCTGCCGGTCTTCGTCAGCGTTGGCAGCGCCGCCGTCAGCCGACTCGCCGGGGCGGGCCGCGACGGACGGGCGCTCGCGCTCGTCAACGCAGGGGTGATTGTGGGTGCCGTGCTGGCCGTGCCCTCCGGCGTTCTTCTGGCTGATCGTGCCGGCTGGTCGGCGAGCTTCCTGGGCCTGGCGATTGCCGCGCTGATCGCGGCGGCGGCAGTCCAGACGGCGTTCCCGAAGGGCGCGCACGCCGAGCTGTCGTCGATCAGGGCACAGGCGGCGGTACTCGAGACGGGATCATTTCAGACGCACCTTCTACTTTCCGCCGCGCTCTTCACGGCGATGTTCGCCGCCTACACCTATCTCGCGGCCTTCCTCGAACTGGTGGCTGGCTTCGCCGGAGCGCACGTCGCGCTCGCGCTCATGGGCTTCGGCACGGCCGGGCTGCTCGGCAACTGGATCGCGGGACGCGTGGTGGACCACGGTCCAACCGCCGCCACGGCGGGCGCTGCGCTCGTGCTCACCGTCGTGATGCCGGCCGTCTCGCTCGTCGGAAGCGATCGTTGGCTGCTGATTCCCCTTCTGGCCGTGTGGGGCGCCACGCATGCCGCCGCGTTCGTTCTCTGCCAAGTGCGGATCATGCGTGCAGGCGCGAGCGCCCCTGCCTTTGCCGCATCGCTCAATATCTCGGTCTGCAATCTCGGCATCGCTCTCGGCGCGGCGGCAGGTGGAGCAATCGTGCAGCGTTATGGCATCGAAGCCATCGGCTTCGGAAGTGGAGCCTTTGCAGCCTGCGCGCTCTCGATTGCGCTTCGTCCGAGCACGCGACTGCTGGCGCCGCTCCGTGGGCTACTGGTTCGCTTGTGTTGACGATCGTGGGGGCCGCCTTTAGGCGGCCCATGACGGCGCGAGTACGGCGCGAGTTCGGGCCCTATCGGCCATGTAGGTCCGCCTAAAGGCGGACCCCACGATTGTATTCACACGCTCTAAAGGCCTGCGTTACGACTGACCATTCAGTGAGCTCTGGGCTCAATAACGAATTAGGAGCGGAGCGCGACCAAGGGATCGACGCTCGCCGCGCGCCGTGCCGCGAGCAAGGTTGCCAGTACGGAGACAGCACCCATCGCGACGGTTGCGATAACAAACGTTGGAGGATCCAGAGGGCTCGCATCCACCAGCCATGCCTCCAGAAAGCGAGTGGTGAGCGCCGCCAGCAGAAGGCCGCCAGACATCCCGAGGCCTGTCAACAGCAGAGCGCGGGCGAGGAACAGCCAGACCACCGCGCCGCGGCCGGCGCCAAGCGCCATGCGGACGCCAATTTCCGGCGTGCGCTCGATGACCCAAGATCCGACGACGGCAAAGAGACCAACGGCCGCGAGGCTCGCCGCGATGCCCGCGAACGCCCCCAGAAGCACCGCTCCGAAGCGCCACTCGGCCACTGATTCCGCAGCCATCGCGGCAAGCGATTCCACATCGCCCACCGGAAGGAGCGGATCGATAGCGGCGACCTCCGCCCGTATGATTGGGGCCGTCTCCTCCGCACCTTGAAGGGTCTTGACGACGATCCGCACGACAGGCGAGGGCTCGTCCGCGAAGGGCACATACAGCTCGGCGCTCGACGCCAGGCGGTACCCGGTGTCGCGAACGTCCCGCGAGACGCCAACAATCGTCTTCGTCGACACACCATTCATAGCGGCGAACACCAGTTCCCGGCCAAGTGGGTCCCGCCCTGGCCACATGCGCTTCGCCATCGTCTCGTTCACAATTGCCACGCCTGCTCCCGGACCGTCGAGCGCCGTAAACGCTCGCCCTCGAAGTATTCGAATGCGCATCTCACTGAAGTAATTGGCCGTGACATGAGGCGTGTCGACCGTCACACTCCGGGAAGGCGCCATGCCCTCGTGCCGCACTTCGGCACTGTTGACATGGCCCGAGAGGGGTAAATAGCTTGCCGCGATTACCGCCTGCACACCGGGCCGGAGGAGGAGTCGCCGCCGCAGGTTCTCGACGAAAGCTGCTCGCGCCGGACCGTCGGCGTACCCCGACGAAGGCAACGAGATCGTCGCCGCCAGCTTGTCTTTGGGGTCGAAGCCCGGGTCAACCGGCCTCATGTGGAGAAACGTCTTTATCAGGAGCCCTGCACCAATGAGAAGCGCCAATGACAGCCCAACCTCCCCCACGATGAGGGCGCCACGCATGCGTCGACGAGATGGTGCTGCCAGAGGTGCGGATGTCTTGAGGGCAGCTTCGGGCGCCACCCGCGTGGCGGATATCGCAGGCAGCACCCCGAACAGCAGGCCTGTTACCGTCGCCAGCACCAAGGACGCTGCCAAGACCTGGCCGTCGAGGGCGATGTGATCGATGCGCCGAATGTAGCCTGGCATCATCGAGACGAGCGTCCGAAGGCTCCAGTGCGCCATGAGCACGCCTACGGCACCGCCGCACAGCGCGAACAGCACGCTCTCGGTCAGGAGCTGGCGGACGACACGAGCGCGGCTGCACCCGAGCGCGGCTGCACCCGAGCGCGGTGCGGACGGCAAGCTCGTTTCGCCGCGCGTCGGCGCGTCCCAGTAGGAGGCTTGCGACATTGGCACACGCGATCAGGAGCACGAAGCCGGCTGCGCCGAGAAGCGCCAGGAGCGGCTGTTTGACGTCGCCGTAGATGATGTAGGTGAGAGGACTGAGGTGCACGCGGAAGCGACCGTCGGCAGGCACGGTCTGTGCGATGGTCGCGTCCATCTGCGCCTCCACGATCTTCGGCGTGACACTATCTTTCAGCCGGCCGAAGACCCCGATCGAGACTCGGCGTCCTTCTTCGCGGTCACCTTCGAGACAGCGTGTCAGCGGAATCCATCCGTCGAGGTCTCCTCTCGCGTACGGTCCATCGAACTCGACGGGCATCACGCCGATCGCTGTGACACGCCCACCGTCCAGGGTGAGGACACGACCCACGCTTCGAGAATCACGACCGAGATGGCTTGTCCAGAAAGCATGGCTGACGACGATAACCGGCGCGCCTGTTGCAGCTTCCTGTTTCGTGAAGGTTCGCCCGAGCGCTGGCGCGACCCCGAGCATCCGGAACATGTTCGCGGAGACACATTCGAGTCTGAGGCGTTCCGCGCCTCCTGTTCCGATCAGTGCCGGGGAATGCATCGAATAGCCGGCAAGTGATTCCATCGTGTCCACCCGCTCCGCCCAAATTCGAAACTGCGGCGCGGAGATCCCGGCCCAGTCCCCTTCGGGCCGGCGTTCGAGAACCTGCACCAACCGGTTGGGATCTTTGAACGGCAGTTGGAGAAGTGTCGCGTTCACGACCGTGAACATCGCCGTGTTCACTCCAACACCCAATGCAATCGCCAACATCGCCGCGGCTGTCGTCAGCGGGTGCTTTCGCATCAGACGCAGGCCGTAGGCGGCATCGCGCATCAGCAGGTGCGCCTGCTCGCGCGGAGCCGCTCCGATCACGCGCTGAAGTCTCCGCCGGAGGAACCCCAACCGCCCGTCCTTCGACCCCTTGGGGTGTCCATCGCACACTGTCGTGCAACCGCCTCCGGCAGGCCGAACCGTGCGAACGCCTCACGCTCGGCCGCGTCGATCGACAAGCCATGCCGCAGTCCATCCTCGATGGCGTCGACGAGATGATCGCGCGCCTCTTGAACAATCCTGGCATCCAGGAGCCCACGCTTCCGGAGCTCGTGCTCGAGCCGGTGCAGATAGGCTTCGAGCCACGCAGAGGTCATATCGAGCCCTCCACGACGGCATAGACCGCACGAGCAAAGGCGCGCCATTCGTCGTGGCGCTCGACGAGCGCCCGCTGGCCCCTGGCGGTGAGCTGGTAGACCCGACGACGGCGGCCATTGACCTCCGACCAGCGGCTGGACAGCAGCCCGGCGCGCTCGAGCCGATGGAGCGCTGGATACAGGGTGCCTTCGGGC
>JBOGIN010000922.1:0-7865 GCA_050742275.1 Vicinamibacteraceae bacterium | reverse complement strand
GACCGGACGGCCGAGCGCTTCCAGGAACGCGTCGTTCTGCACCAGCGACGCGCGCGCGAACCGCGGACGAGTGGCATCCGACTCGTGGGTGAAGTCGATCAATCGTCCCCAGTATCTGTTCTCCCCGCCGGTGCCGAAGCTCCTCACCGCCTTCCAGGACCGATCGTCGAACGCCAGGCGCTGCCACCCCTCCGGTGGCTCCTTGTCCGACGCCGTCCACGCCTTGTTCGACGTGACGCGCAAGACGCTGCCATCGGCCAGAGTGACGCGCATATCCAGCAGGATGCCCGCTGGATTCGGAACGTTGCCCGCGTTCTCTCCCTGGATGGCCAGAAGATTCACGCCGGCGCTCAGGCGATCGGTCACGTCGAGCCGCTGCACCTGGCGCCAATCGTCGCCGGCGGCGACGAAGTCGCCGTTGAGGAACAGCCGGAAGCCATGGTCCACGGATACGAGCAGCGACGCGTCCTCGACCGGCGCGTGCGGTAACGAGAAGGAACGGCGGAAGTAGTAGGTACCGGGCGGCGGCAGCGCAGGCCGCCCGCTCTGCCGGGCATCGAACCAGATCCAGCGCGCTGTCGTGTCCGCGTCTCCCGACGGATCGAACGCCACGGAGCTGTAGACCGGGCCCAGTATCTGGCTGAGGGCATCGGCAAACTGTTCCGCGGTGACACGCCGGGGAAGCGGACCGCGAAACACGAACTCGTCGGACGTGACGTCCGCCGCATCCTTCAGCCCGACGGACGGAAACTGATACGTCTCGGAGGTGAGGATGGTCCGCAAGAGATGCTTCACGTCGTAGTCGTGCTCCACCATGTCAGCGGCGAGCCAATCCAGCGCGTCCTGGCTCCAGGGGAGGTTGTCCATTTCGTCGGCCGGCTCGACCAGGCCTCGACCGAAGAACAGCTTCCAGTACCGGTTGGCAATCGTGCGAGGGAGCCGTCCGTTCTCCGGGCTGACCAGGGCGGCCGCCAACTGCTCCAATCGCTCCTGTCGGGGCAACGTCCCATCAATCTCCCCGAGCTCTGGATAGATGAAGCCCGTGCGCGCCATCTTGCCCGTTGGAATGTCGCAACGGGCAATCTCCAGGTCCTCCTCGGCGAAAATGTTCGCGAAGGCATACGACTGGTCCAGCGTCAGGTTGCTCACGAAGCTGTTGTGACAGGACGCGCACTTGAGGTTCAGCCCCATGAGTGATTGCGAGATGTTCTGCGCGGCCTGCATCTCGGTGCGCTGGCTGGCGTTGACCGCGCCGCGCCACTTGATGCCTTTGATGAAGCCTTCGGACGACTCACCCGGAGACACGAGCTCTCGCACCATCTCGTCGTACGGCGTGTTGCTCGCGAGGGCCTCGTATAACCAGTCGGTGATCTGAAGCCGGCCACCATCGATGTATCCAGCGCCGGTGTAGTCGTTTCGCAGGAGATCATTCCAGAACGTCAGCCAGTGCTGCGCGTAGTCGGCCTCGCGTGCGAGCAGCCGATCGATCAGCTCGACCCGCTTGTTGGGACCGCGGTCCGCGACAAATGCTTCAACTTCCTGGAACTCCGGAAGCAAGCCGATGACATCGAGGTAAGCTCGGCGGACGAACACCGCGTCGCTCACCGGTTTCGGCCATTCGACGTTGTGGCGTCGAAGGTAGGCGTAAACGAACCGGTCGAGCGGATGGCGAAGATGGGCCGGTCCTCGAGGCACGGTCGGCGTCCTCGGCCTCAGCTCGGCTTCACGGAACGTCTTGGTGTCGCCTTCCTTCCAAGGCGCTCCCAGATCGATCCATGCCCCAACGAGCTCGATCTCTTCACGGGGAACGGAGCGCCCCTCCGGCGGCATCGCGTCGTCGTGGTCGCGGGGGAGGCGCAGCCGCCGAATGATCTCGCTCTGATCGGACTGACCGGGTACGAGGATGGGACCACCGTCGCCGCCGCGCATGACGGCTTCCCGCGTATCCAGCCTCAGTCCGCTCTCCTGTTTGTCGGAGCTGTGGCACTCGAAGCAGTTGTGAGCGAAGAAGCCCCGGACCGCGAGATTGAGGCGGTCCATCTGCTCGGTCGACGCGGCGCCGGTCTTCCGCACCTGGGCGAGGCTGGCCACGAGCTCGGCCGTCTCGCGGGCCGTAGCCCGGCCGGCGGGCGCCTGGTTCCAGGGGAGCGCGCTGGTGAGATACTCACGACCGTGGGTCAGCATGGCGCCGAAATGCCCGGCGACCGTCAGACACAGCACGCTGAGCGTGAGGACGCCTCGATACGCGTTGAGGGCCCCCGTGCTTCCGGTCCGATGCGCCCGCGTCAACAAGAAGGCGGTGGCAACTGCCAGCGCCGCCGTGCTCGTGCCAATCCACCGGTGATACTCGACAATCTGGCTGCTGTAGTCGCCCCCCGCGGCGAGCAGCCATCCCTGCGCCGCTGCCATCAAGGCGCTCCCAGCCCCGATATAGACGAGCCAGCGAATCCCGCTCCGCAGCTCGGTCCGCTTCCCCCGAAGCGTCAGCGTTTCGAGGAACAGAACGGTGACAAGCAGGCCGATTGGAAAGTGCACCGCAAGCGGATGCAGCTTCCCAATCAATTGCCACAGCCAGAATTCCGAGCCAAAGTCTGGAAGCATCGAGCGGATGCGGCCTCCGTGAACGCGACTCCGCTCGCCCGCGTTCATCCGGGCCGCTGGCGAGACGAAGAGAGATGGTCTTCCTACGATACCAGCGCAGGGGGCCGATCCGCCAGCCCGGCCTGCGCTCGACGGATGGATGAGACCGACATTCCGTCGTGCGGAACGTCAGGGTCTCAGTGGGTCCCGTCCCGTTCCACCACCTTTACGCCGCTATGCCACGCGGCGAGATAGAGACGGTCGGAGCTCGCTGCCAGTCCAAGCAGGCGATCCGCGACCTTCCGCTCCGAGACCTTGCGCGGGCGTCGAGGATTGGAGACGTCCACGACCGTGACACGCCCACCGAGATCCGAGAGGTAGAGATGCCGGTCCGCGAGCGCGAGCCCGGTGGGAAACGTGACCGTCTTCAAGTACGCCAGCTCCTGCGGCCGCTCCGGTTGCGCCACGCTGATGATGCGAACGCCATCGTCACACGCGGCAAAGAGCAGCTGGCCGTCGAAGGCCAGACGATAGACGCGCTGCGGCGTGGTGAGCCGCCCTCGTTCCGTCGGTCGTGACGGCTCCGACAGATCGACCACCGCAACGCCTTCGTCCAGCGCCACGTACGTCAGGGGACCGGCCATCACCACATCCCAAGCCGAGACGGGCGTCCGAAGCAGATCCATGACGTTGGTCTCGACGCCGTCTGCCCGGGTCGCTTCGTAGGTGCCGATCTCGCGCGGGCGCGCCGGCTGCGAGGCGTCGATGATGCGCAGCCCCCGATCCCCATCCGCCACCACCACGAGGTCCTCGTCGGCGGCGACAGCGTGCGCCTGCCCCGGCGTCTCGAGCACGCCGACCTCGCGGGGCTCGTCGAAACGCGAGACGTCCACGACACGAACACCGCGCTCGCCGTCGGCCAGATAGAGCCGGCGCCCATGGACCGTCACGCGCTCCGCCCGTGCGCGGATGTGCCCCAGCCGTTGGAGCGCGTCCGCGGACGCCGTGAACATCGTGACGCCATTTGTCTCGCCCACCGCATACACGTGGCCGGCGCCAACGGCAACGTCCATGACGGCATCGCGCCGATCGAGCGAAGCGACCTCCACGGGATCGTAGGGGCGCGAGACGTCCACGATTCGCAGCCCCGCCTCCCGGGCCGCCACGTACGCGTGCGCGCCCACCAGGTCCAGCGCCATCGCGCGGCCCGGCAGCGCGAGCGCCCCGATCTCACGCGGCTCCTCGGGATCGCTGAGATCCAGCACGCGCAGGCCCGCGTCCTGGTCGGCCACGTACCACACGGCGCCAGATGCTGCGATCGCCGCCGGTGCGTAGACGTTTTGGTAGTGCGAGAGCGTCTCGGTCTCGTCGGCGCTCGAGATATCGACCAGTCGCAGGCCGATTTCGGGAATGGCGACCACTGCGAGGTCGCCCGAGATCCCGACGGACCAGGCCGCACCATTGAAGAACACGTCGAACCGCGCGAAGGTGACCTCCCTGGGCGCGGACGGATCGGAGATGTCGATCACCTGCATGCTCTGATACCAGGCCGCGACATACGCACGCTCGCCCCTGACGACGACGTCGACGGCCTCGTCTGGGGTTTCGAGCGCGGCGATTTCGCGCGGACTGGACGGCTGCGATACGTCCACGACGCGCAGTCCCTGCGATCGCGCCGCCACGTACGCCCGGCCATCCGCCTCGTCTACGGCGTATGCCGCATCCTTGAAGCGGAGATGGCCGCGCGCGACGGGGGCGCGGGGCGCGCTGAGGTCGATGACATAGAGCCCACCGGAGCCGGCAGCCACATAGGCGACACGGTCCGCAACGTCGATATCTCGAACGGTGTCCGGAAGCTCCAGCGCCGCTACCTCAATCGGGGACGCCGGATTGGAAACGTCGACGACAACCAGCTCCGGTCCGCGTCCAAACAGGGCCAGCGTATCGACGACACGAACGGCGTAGCTGTAGTCACGCTCGACATCGGGCGCCGCCTGCGCCTTGGCCGCATCCGCCTCGGGAGGCTTGGCGGCCCGCACCCTGCTCCCCGTCGGGTCGGCGCGCTGACTCGCTAGCGTCAAGACCACCAAGAGGGTGAGGATGACTCCAGCGAAGCCCGCCATCATGAGCCGCATCGTCACGATGACTCCTTCGGAGGGTCTTCGGAAAATCCACTCCCCATGTTGACCTCGAGCTCTGGCAAGCCGGCTCTCAGCTTCTTCGCTCCTTCGTCTGACACCTTCGTCTGCCAGACGTAGAGCCGGCGCAGGCTCTTCAGACCTGCCAGCCGCTCGAGCCCCGCATCCGAGACGTCGGTTCCATGCACGTTGAGAGACTCCAAGTACCGAAGGCCGGAGAGATGCGCGAGATCTTCATCGGTCACGCCCGTTCGCTGCAGGTGCAGAGCAACGAGATGTGGCATATGTGCTACCGCCTCGAGACGATCGACCCGCGACAGCGACAGATCGAGTGAGGCGATCTGGTTGC
Source organism: Vicinamibacteraceae bacterium (assembly GCA_050742275.1). Lineage (GTDB taxonomy): Bacteria > Acidobacteriota > Vicinamibacteria > Vicinamibacterales > Vicinamibacteraceae > WHTT01. Next base: position 2,798 of record JBOGIN010000922.1, on the reverse strand, counting down.
GGATTGGCGCCAGCCGCGCCAGGACGTCGTTGGTGAGGCTGTCGCGAATCGGCAGCGCGGTGACCTCGAGAAACGGCGCATCCAGCGCGAGGCGCCGGACGGAGAAGCCCGCCCGCTCGACAGCCGCGACGGCTGCGCTTCCCGGTTCGGGGACCGCCACCGCGAAGATTCCGGTCTTTCGGGGTGCTCTCGGCGCCGCGAGCCGACCGAGATATGTGTCGACGGAGGTGGGCGCGTCCGGCATCTCACGCACGCGTGCCGCGAACGACGCGCCGCCGGCAACCCACCAGCGAATGAGCTCGATTTCGCCGACGTCGAGTGGCGCTTCGCCGTCCGGCGGCATGGCGTCTCTGGCAAACGGCGGGAGGACGATGCGGCGGATCATGTCGCTCTGCCCCGGATTTCCGGCGACGAGCGCCGGTCCGTCGCGGCCGCCCTTCTCGAGACCCGCCTGCGCATCGAGGCGAAGGTTGCCCTTCGACGTGCTTGACCCGTGGCATTTGACGCAGCGCCGCTCCAACACCGGCAAGACGAGATCCCGAAAGACGAGGGCGGAGTCGATGTCTTCGATGAGTCGATGGCCAGCGCCGCCCGCCGTGCCGTCGCCGCCTCCGAGAAACGCCGGCAGATAGCGTGTCAGGTAGCCCGGACCGTGCGTGAGCGTCCCCCCGTAGTGGCCCGTCACGAGCACGAGCCCGGTGGTGGCGAACAGGACGGCCCGATGGGCGTACCGGATGGGCGGCGAGTCTCGGCGCCTGACCACGAGCGCCAGGACGAGCCCAACGGACGCAAGGAAGAGGACAGCGACGCCGAGCCACATGTGCCGCGAGACCAGCGTGGGCTCGTATCCACCGTCCAACGACAGGCAGTAACCGGCAAGCGCGGCCACCGAGGCCGTCACGACCCCTACCAACAACGCGAACGGCACGGCAAGACGCAGATCGCGGAAAGGCCCGACGCACGCCGCGACTTCGAGGAGCGCGGCAAGGACCAGCGCGCCAATGGGGAAATGAACCGCGGCAGGATGAAGGCGGCCCAGCAACAGCACCGCCTGAGGCGGATTGGCCGTGTCGATTCCGCGGACCGCCACCGTGACGGCCACGCCCAGGACGACGAAGCCAAGAATGATTGCGATACGGCGCACGACCGGAAATTGAACCGGGTACCTTCTCGGCGCCGAAAAGGTACCCGGTTCGATTTCCCTAGACAAGGATGTCTCGGACGAGCTTTCCATGCACGTCTGTCAGCCGGAAATCGCGTCCTTGATGGCGATACGTCAGCTTCTCGTGATCAATGCCCATGAGGTGGAGGATCGTGGCGTGCAGATCGTGGACGTGGACCGGGTTCTCGACCGCCTCGTATCCAAAGTCGTCCGTACGGCCGAACGTCATGCCGCTGCGGACGCCGCCACCCGCCAGCCAGATCGAGAACCCCTTGATGTGATGATCTCGTCCGCTGTCTTGCGCCATCGGCGTCCGCCCGAACTCGCCGCCCCAGATCACGAGGGTGTCATCGAGCATGCCGCGCTGCTTCAGATCGAGCACGAGCGCCGCTGACGCGCGATCGACCAGACGGGCGGCCTCTCCCATCCCCTCCTGGATCTTGTCGTGATGGTCCCAGCCGCGGTGATAGAGCTGGATGAAGCGAACGCCCCGCTCCGCCATGCGCCTCGCCAGCAAACAGTTCGCGGCAAAGCTGCCGTCGGCGCCCGCCGTGCCGTAGAGATCCTTGATGTACTGCGGCTCGTCGGAGAGATCGACCAGCTCCGGCACGCTCGCCTGCATGCGGAATGCCATCTCGTATTGAGCGATGCGCGTCTCGATCTCCGGGTCGGAGGTGACGCTCCGTTTCATGGCGTTGAGACGACGGACCGTCTGAATCACCTCACGCTGCCGCTCGTAGCTCACGCCTTCCGGTAGGTCGACGTAGTTGACCGCGTCGCCCGCCGACTGGAACTTGACGCCTTGAAATCGTCCCGGCAGGAAGCCGCTGTGCCACTGGCGCGCCGCGACCGGCTGCCCCTGCCCGCCGCCCTCCGACGTCATCACGACGAACCCCGGCAGGTCTTCCGACTCGTTCCCCAACCCGTACACGATCCACGATCCCATGCTCGGGCGGCCGGTGATCATCGTTCCCGTGTTCATGAACGTGTGCGCCGGGTCGTGGTTGATCTGCTCCGTTTGCATCGAGCGGATGACGCAGATGTCGTCGGCAATCTGTGCCGTATACGGGAAGAGTCCCGAGATCTCCAGGCCAGATTGTCCAACCCGTCGGAAGGGGAATTGCGGTCCCATGCACAGGAGCTCCTGCCCCTGGAGCTGCGCGAGCTGCTGCCCCTTCGTGATCGAGGCAGGCATGGGTTGGCCGTGCAGCTCTGCGAGCTTCGGCTTGGGGTCGAACGACTCGAGGTGAGACGGGCCGCCGGCCATGTACAGATAGATGATCCGCTTCGCGCGGGGCCTGACGTGCGGTGGATTCACGACGCCTCGCCAGGGGCCGCTGCCGGCGCGGCGCGACGCTTCGCGGGCGGGCGCCAGCGCCGTCAGCCCCGCTCCGTGCAACAGCGTCGCGAGGGCCATCGTCCCGATGCCCTGGGCAGAGCGCGTGAGGAACTCTCGACGGGTCTCGCGGTGTTTAAAGCTTAGGAAGGGATCCATCTCTCTACCCGTGTGTTTGGTCGACGCCGGAGTCCGCCGTCGAAAACGGTTCCACGCCGCGCGTCGCTGGTAAAAACCGGAAGGGCACGAAGAATTTCACCACGAAGAACACGAAGGACACGAAGAAAGAAGGACACGAAG
>JBOGIN010000921.1:0-2959 GCA_050742275.1 Vicinamibacteraceae bacterium | reverse complement strand
CCGACGCCGTGGCGCTGTCGGGAACGATCGTCCGCGCGCCCGCTCCTACGAAGCCGCTCGAGAAGCCGCGGACGTTGAACGTCGGGATTTGCAGCCCCTCCTGCAGCGAGCGTTGGGGATCTTCGGGCGCCGCGATCCCAAACAACCGCATCCGCGCTTTCTCATCGTCCGGGACGACGTCGAGCATGGCGTGCTGTTCCGCCGTGAGAGGCGGGATGCCGTCGTAGAATCCCTCGACGAGCACGCGCCCGTTGTCATCCTTGAACGTCGCGAGGAGCTGCGCCAGCCGCATGGCGGGATTCGGCGCCCAGTTGCCGTAGTGCCCGCTGTGCAGCGCGACCTTGGGTCCATACACGGTGAGATCGAGCGTGACGATGCCGCGGGCGCCAAAGACGAGTGTGGGCCGTCCGCTCGGATGAACGGGGCCATCCAGGATGAGCATGACGTCCGCGCCGAGCTTGTCGCGGTACCGCGCAATCGCCGGCACGAGGCTCGGCGAGCCAGCCTCCTCTTCCCCATCCAGGATCACGCGCACGTTCGATGTTGGGGCGAGGTTGCTCGCCTTCAGACCATCCAGGGCCGCACACAGCGCAACGATGGGCGATTTGTCGTCCGACGCAGAGCGCGCGTAGAGGCGCCAGTCTGGCTCGAAGGCGGACCGCGTGTCGAGATTGGGGATTTCACGGCCGCCATCCTCGAGCCGCCCGTCGCGCAGGATGGGCGTGAACGGTGTCGGCTGCTTCCAGCCTGGCGGATTCACCGGCTGCCCATCGTAATGGGCATAGAGCAGCAGCGTGCGCGTGGCGCCTGGGACGCGCATCTCGCCGTAGACCAGCGGATTTCCGTCCGTTTCGAGCAGCTCGGCAGCAAAGCCGCGCCGCTCCAGCATCGTTCGAAGCAGCGTGGCGTTCCGTCGAATGTCGTCTTCGTCTGCGGCGACGTTGGGAATCGACAACAGCTGTACCAGCTCGCCGACAATGGCCTTTTGATTGGCGGCGACGTAGCGCTCGATCCGATCCTGGAGGTCCGAAGGCTGCGCAGATCCCGTGTGGACGTGTAGGCAGGCACCGAGCAGTGCGACGGTAAGGCCAACGAGCTTACGCATGCGTCCTCCGGGTGGCGAACGCAGGGATTATATAGCTCGTCTCAGTCGAAAAGTAGGTAGCGCGGCCTGAGGGCCTACGGCGTAGCGAGCATGGCTTTGTCGAAGGCTAATTGGATCAGCGCCTCAGGATCGATATCCGACACGAGGATGCAGGTGACCTTGCCCTCGGGCCAAACGACTACCGTCGTCTCTCCCACGCGGTAGACCGAGAACTCGATTCCCTCGTGGGTGCGGACCTCGACTGGCCGCTCGACGGGCAGCCGGCCCTGGTACATCTCGCACAGCACCAGCTCTCCCCGTGGCCCGCGATACACCGCCACGGTCGCCGGGTGACCGGCGACGTCTTGCACGCGCCCGCCGACGAGCGAGTACTGCATCATCGCAAGATCAATCACGCGGTAGGCGACGCCGCGCTCCCTGAAGTAACGTTCGAGGGCTACCGCGTCGCCGGTCGTGTGCTGGAGGGTCAGCGTGCCGCGGCGAGCGGCTGCGAAGTCGGCCGCGACGGTGACCGGGACGCCCGATGGTCCGCGCAGCCAGAGGACCGCGAGCGTTGCCACTACGACGAGGCCGGCCGCAGCGGAGGCGAGGCCGAGCGGTGACAGTTGCCACCGCCGCCAGCGGCGCGCGTCAGTACGACCGGTGTCGGCCCGATCGAGCGCCGCCTGCACACTCTGCACGAGGTCCGCCGGCACGGACTGCGAACCGCCAACGCGACGCAGCGTTGCCTTGACCCATCGCAGCCGCTCGAGCTCGTCTCGACATTGCACGCACGTTGTCACGTGAGCACGAACGACCGCCTCCTGCGCGGCGTCGAGACGGCCGTCGACCAATGCTTGGATGTCCTCGAAGGGATGGCGCATCTCGTCGCTCATGGCTGGCGAGAATCCTCCTCCCTCAGCAAGCCGCTCTTTGCGGCGTAGTCGTGGAGCGCGGCCCACAGCATCTTGCGACCACGCGAGAGACGCGAGCGCACGGTATTCACCGGGCACTGCAGCACCGCCGCGGCTTCCTCGTAGCTGAGCTCTTCGACGTCGACGAGCAGCACCGCCGCCCGGAACATCTCCGGCAGCTCATCCAAGGCGCGCTCGATCTCCGGATCGGCGATGGCGCGGCCCGACTCGGGCGCAACCGGCGGCATGGCCGGCTGCTGTCCCAACGTCGAATCGTAGATGTTCTCGAGATTGTCGACGGCGACGACTGGGTCGCGCTGCCGCCGCCGGTAACTGTTGACGAAGACCGAATAGGTGATCGTGAGGAGCCAGGCCTTGCCGTTCGTGCCCGGCGTGAAGCTGTCGAACGCCTTGAAGGCGCGGAGGACCGCCTCTTGCGTGAGGTCTTTCGCCTCGTCGACACGGCGAGTGAGGCGCAGCGCCGCACGGTGCGCTGCGCCCAGGAATGGCCGGATGGTTGCCACGAACTCGGCGCGTCGGTTCTCGAAACGGGTCACAGGGCGTAGGTAAGACGCCGCAACCACCGTGCGGGTTGCGGCACGGCCTCACCACGCCGCCAGACCGTTGGCGCTCATGGGCAGGCCGGACACCCCCGGCAGGGGCCTCAGGGCACCGTCTCGGCCCACGAGAAACGCGCTCACCGTCTGGTTCCCCGAGCCCAACGCGTAGAGGAAGGTTCCCCGGCGCGTCACGGCCATATCGATTGGACTGGAGCCGTCGCCCGTTGTCGCGGTACGGCCATCGTCCTGCAGCCGAGTCAGCGCTCCCATCGAGTCCACGGCATAACCCGTGATCGACCCGCTTCCAGTGTTGGTCGTGTAGGCGAAGCGGCCGTCTGGTGTCAGCACGACCCAGCACGCCGCTGTCTGATTCGTACCGACCGACTCGCTGACGGCCTGCA
>JBOGIN010000920.1:0-5148 GCA_050742275.1 Vicinamibacteraceae bacterium | reverse complement strand
CCAGTCGGTGAACAGGCTGACGCTGTAGCCGCTCGACAGGATCTCGTCGAGGTGCGCACGTATCTGCCTCACCGGCAGGTTCTGGTAGACGTCCTGCCGCACCTCGAACGTGGGCCGAACGGCGAGTGTCACGGCGGTGACGACCCCGAGACCGCCGAGCGCCACGACGGCGCCGTCGAAGCGATCGCCATCCTTCTCGCGCGAGAGCGTCAGGACGTCGCCGTCGGCCGTCACGATCTCCAGCCCGACCACCGCCGTGGCCAGGTTGCCGTTCTCGACCCCTGATCCGTGCGTTCCCGTCGCGCAGGCGCCAGCGACCGAGATGTGCGGCAGCGATGCCAGGTTGTGCAACGCGAATCCGTTCTCGTGCAGATATTCGCTCAGCTCGCCGTAGCGCATGCCGGCCCCGACGGTGACAGTCCCTGACGCCTTGTCCAACGCCACCACCTGGTTGAGATGCTGGAGCGAGATCAGGTTCTCGCTGCTGTCTGCGATGCGGTTGAAGGAATGGCGGGTGCCCAGCGCCCGCAGCCTGCGGCAGCGCTTCACGACCTCCCGGACCTCGTCCAGCGCCTTCGGCGCGTGGATCCGTGCCGTGCCGTACTCGATGTTGCCAGCCCAGTTTCGCTCGGTGCTGCCCTGGGCGCTCACCCTCTCGCGCGGCAGGGCAGCGCCGGCGAGCACGGCTGCCGACATCTTGAGGAATGTTCGCTTGTTCACGGGCGCGCCTCTTTTCTCCGGGAGACTACGACACTCGCTTCTTCACGACCCTGCAACCGTTGACGAGCTTGTACCGCTCGCCCCACGCGCTCATCGCGTGCATCACGCCGCGTAGGCTCTCGCCAGTGACCGTCAACGAATATTCCACCCGCGGCGGCACCTCAGGATACACTTTCCGGGTCACCAATCCGCTGCGCTCCAGCTCCCGTAGCTGCTGCGTCAGCATCTTCTGCGTGACCCCGACAATCCCTCGCTTCAGCTCGGAGAAACGCTTGGTCCCCTGGAACAGCCGGTAGATGATAAGCGGCTTCCATCGTCCGCCAATGGCCGCCAGCGTCATGTAAATCGGGCACGTATCAGGTCGGGCGTCGGTCTTGAAGCTCATGTGATTCACTCGACAAGCAGGTTTCCACCAGGATACTACGCTACAAATAAGTGCCTACTTCCTCGAACGCAACCTCCATGCGATAAAGCATCCAGGAGGTTGAATCACCGTGTCTTCGAATGCAAAGGTCGCCCTGGTCACCGGATCGTCACGTGGAATCGGCCGTGCCATTGCCGAGCGGCTCGCCGCCGCTGGCGCCTCGGTCGTCGTCAATTACTCGCAGCGCTCGAAGGCCGCCGAAGAGGTCGTGCGCGCCATCGTCGCACAAGGAGGGAAGGCTGTCTCTGTTCAAGGCGATATCTCCAAGGCCGCGGACGTCCGCCGCCTCTTCGATGAAGCCGAGCGCGCCTTTGGCACGCTGGACATCGTCGTCGCCAACGCAGCCGTCTTCTTCCCGAAGGCGCTCGCGGAGAGCACGGAAGAGGACTTCGATCGGATGTTCGAGGTGAACGCCAAGGGCGTATTCCTCACGCTTCAGCAGGCGGCGAACCGGATCGATGAGGGAGGATCCATCGTCGTCGTCTCGACGGGCCCGACCAAGATGAACATGGCCGGATCCTCGATTTACGCCGCGAGCAAGGGCGCGGCCGAGCAGTTCGTCCCCACGCTCGCCCGCGAGCTCGGACCGCGCAACGTCAACGTCAACACCGTCTCTCCCGGATTCACCGAGACCGACATGATGCTGAACGAGATGCGCGCCTACGGCGCGTCGCTGTCGCCCTTCGGCCGCGTCGGCAGTGCGGATGAAGTGGCCGCCGTCGTCGCGTTCCTTACGTCACCCGACGGGCATTGGGTGACGGCGCAGAACGTCCAAGCCGGGGGTGGTGTAGCCTTCTAATCTTCCCGTTGATATGACACCGTATATGCGGCCGCGTTGGAGGTTGTCATGTCATCACCCCTAGAGATCAGCACGGACGCATTGACGCAGTTCAAAGAAGCTCAAAAGCAATCGTGGGCGCATTTCGCGGCGCTCGAGGCGCTGACGACGCCGGCGGCGGCCGTGCTGGTGAGACGTGCGAAGGTCGCCGCCGGCCGGCGCGTGCTCGATGTGGCGTGCGGGACCGGCGTCGTCGCGGTGACGGCCGCCAGGCTGGGCGCCCACGTCACGGGACTCGACCTGACGCCCGAGCTGCTCGAACGCGCGCGTGAGAACGCACGTCTCGCGGGCGTCGAGGTCGAGTGGCGCCAAGGCGATGTCGAAGAGCTACCCTTCGACGACGCGACGTTCGACCTCGTCTTGAGCCAATTCGGCCACATCTTCGCACCAAGGCCAGACGTCGCCGTGAGTGAGCTGCTACGCGTCCTGAGGCCGGGCGGGACCATTGCGTTCTCGACATGGCCACCAGAGCTCTACATCGGGCAACTGGTGGCACTGTTCGGACGCTACATGCCTCCACCGCCGCCCGGCGTCGCATCGCCGAGGCTGTGGGGCGATCCGAGCGTCGTCCGCGAGCGTCTCGGCGCCGCCGTCACGGACGTCATATTCGATCACGCCCGGATCTCGGTGCCGGCACTGAGCCCGCCGCACATGCGGACCATGCTCGAGCGCACCTCGGGCCAGTTGAGCACGTTCGTCGAATCGTCGACGGCAACGGACCCGGCCCGACTCGCGGCATTCCGGCGAGAGCTCGACGAGCTCATTGCGGAGTACTTCGAAGATAATCTCGTTCGAGAGGATTACCTGATCACGCGCGCGACAAGGCTGTGAGTCGGTCGTGGCGCCCGCGCAATGGCATGGCCGGAACACAGCCTCCACGTGCCGTGGGACGCGGTTGGCGCAGCGCGCCGTGGATGCGAACATGGTTGAGAGAGCCCGCCTTCTCCTGTGTGTCATCTGTCTCGCCGCCCTGGCGGTGGCTGTCACTCGTACGTCGAGAAGCGCCGACGGCGAGCTCTCGGTGAGCCCCGCAACGGCCGTCGCCGGCGATTTCGGAACCTGGACGGTGACCTATCGTGTCGGCTCGCGTGGGATTGCGAAGGCGGGTGCGCTACGGGTTCAGTTGCCGGATTCCTGGCATGCTGGCGATCGGAACTCTGCGCACCGGCTTCAGGCAACAGACCCGAAAGCCGATCACTACATCTCCAGTCGGTCTTCTCGCGACGACGTGCGGCTCAGGACAGAAGTCGAATCGGAGAGCGCGAGCGATCTTGTCAAGGCGGCGCGGCCTGGCTTGGATGGACGGTTGGAGCGATATGTCTTCGTCGTGCGAGTCACGGTCGAGGAGGGCGAGCTCCACGAGGGTGATACCGTCTCGGTCATCTATGGCGACACTTCCATGGACAGCCGCGGGATGAAGGCTGGTGTCGTCAGCACTCCGCCAGAGCCGATCCTTGCGGCTGTCGACCATGGCGGGACGGGAACGTTTCAGCGCCTTTCCGACCACCCGACCGTGCACATCGTCAGCCGCCCGGCGGCCGAGCTCCGGCTCTCCGGACCTTCGGCGCTCGTGGCCGGCACGCCCGCGACGCTCTCGTTGGCCGTGGTGGACGAGTATGGCAATCCGTCCACCTCGTTCGCCGAAGAAGCGCGTCTCGACCTGGTCGACGGAGAAGCGGACGTTCCTGCCACCGTGTCGTTCACACGCGATCGGGGCTGGGCGCGTGTGCGCTTCACCCCGAAGAGCGCTGGAGTCGTACGGATCGAAGCAACCGCACGAGGAGGGATTCTTCGAACGGCAGGCAATCCCATGATGGTTCATTCGACCCCACCGAAGCAGCGAATCTACTGGGGCGATCTGCATTCACACTCGCACTACAGTTGGGACGGTGTTGGGCAGAATCCCTACGAGTACGCCCGAGATATCGCCGGTCTGGATTTCTTCAGCTTGACCGATCACAGCCGGACGCCAGAAGGGGGACTTACCCGCGGCCTCGGGCCGCACGTCTGGGAGGAATACAAGCAACTGGCGGAAGAGTACGACCGGCCTGGATCGTTCGCGACCTTGTTCGGCTATGAAGCCTCTTTTGGGGCGCCCTACGGACACCGGAACGTGCACTTCCGGAGTCGGCCCGGGCCGCTGCTGGCCCCGGAGAGCGCGACGCTCCCAGACTTGTGGAAGGCCCTGACCGCCGGAGACGCGTTGACGATTCCTCACCACACCGGGGCGTTTCCGGACGGTGTTCGCTGGAAGCCTCACGACCCGGAATTCCAGCGAAACTTCGAGATCTACTCGGCCCACGGCCTGAGTGAAGCCTACCAACCGGACCATCCGCTGGCGTTCGAGCAGAGCGACTTCACCGCGCCGCGCCGGTCGGCTCGCGCTCCTCAATTCGCCCAGGATGCCTGGATGGCCGGGCTGATGCTCAGCACCCTCGCCGCCAGCGATGACCACCGCGCGCACCCGGGCCGCCCCCACTGGGGTCTGAGCGCCGTTTCCGCGACCGGTCTGACCCGCGCGGAGATCTTCGACGCGCTCTACAACCGTCGGACGTACGGGACGACCGGTGTGCGGATTCTGTTGGATTTCCGGATCAACGGCGAGCCCATGGGGACGCGGATCAGCACGCAGCGCCTCCCGCTCTTGGAGGTGGAAGCGCACGGAACGGATGTGATCGAGAAATTGGAGGTGCTGCGCTATAGCCGCACCGACGGCGGCTTCGAGGTGATTTACTCCATCGAGCCGCACGCGCTCGACTTTCACTGGAAGGATCGCGATCGGACGTTTCGCGACGACTCCATCTACTATGTTCGCCTGCGGCAGACGGGGATGGTGAGAAACCGCATTGCCATGGCGTGGTCCAGTCCTATCTGGGTTACTGATGAGCTGAAAGTCAACCAGGAAGGACGCGAAGGTGTTCACCACGAAGGACACGAAGAGCACGAAGAATGAAGAGCACGAAGAAACCAGTTGATTTCTCTCTTCGTGTCCTTGTTTCTTCGTGTCCTTCGTGCTCTTCGTGGTGAACGCCTTCGTGCCCTTCGTGGTGTGTAACCTTGATGCGCAGTCGCTCGAGCCGCGTATAGACTCTTCCCATGCGACATCATTTCCTTCCCTTTGCGCTCTGTCTTGCTCTCGCGCTCCTGGTGCAGACCCTCCCGGCTG
>JBOGIN010000919.1:0-3368 GCA_050742275.1 Vicinamibacteraceae bacterium | reverse complement strand
CGGTCACCCTCGCCGTCTCCCGGGTAGCTACCAAGGCGTACCGACAGCTCCTTGGACCGGACTTGCACCGGCTGCGTTGACTGACCTTTCACGGCGCACTCTCAATGTCATTGACAGCGCCCGATGCGTTCGATGGCGTTGATTTGAATTGGCTCTCTTCGTGTTCTTCTTCCTTCGTGTGCGTCGTGCTCTTCGTGGTGAATACTCTTCGTGCTCTTCGTGGTGATCCTTCGTACCCTTGCCGCGCACGGATTGCCACCACGCCTCATCCCTTCACGACAGCGACTGGCCGAAGGCGAGCGACGACCCGGGAGAGACCGACGCCTTCACAGGTCTCGACGACGTCCGCGGCGCTCTTGTAGGCGTAGGGCGCTTCCTCGGACAGCAACGCCCAATGCGATCGTGCCAGCAGAATCCCCTCGTCCTCGAGCTTCTTTCGGAGCGCTTGCCCGTTCATCACTTGCTTCGCCTTCGTCCGTGACATGGCACGTCCCGCGCCATGGCAGGTGGACGCGAACGAGAGATCTCGCGCGCGAGCCGTGCCGGCGAGGACGAACGACGCGGTGCCCATCGAGCCGGGAATGATCACCGGCTGGCCGATCGCGGCATACCGCGGCGGCAGGTCGGCGTTGCCGGGACCAAACGCGCGCGTCGCGCCCTTGCGATGCACACACACGCGCCGGCGCTGCCCCTCCACGAGGTATTCTTCGATCTTCGCCAAGTTGTGCGCCACGTCGTAGACGAGGCGCAGGCCGAGCGCTTGCGGCGGCCGCCCGAAAAGCGATGCGCATGACTCGCGCACCGCATCGGCGAGCACCTGCCGGTTGGCGAGCGCGAAGTTCCCGGCAGCGCCCATCGCGCCAACATAGCTCCGCGCGACGTCGTGGCCGAACGGCACACAGGCCAGTTGTCGATCTGGTAAGGCGTAGCCAAGCTTCGTCTGCAGGCGATCGATCACACGCAGATGATCCGTGCAGGTCTGATGCCCGATGCCGCGGGAGCCGGAGTGGATCATCACGCACACTTGGCCCTGGAAGAGCTCCATGGCGCTGGCAGCAGCGGCATCACGGATCTCGTCCACCACCTGCACTTCGAGGAAGTGATTGCCGGCGCCGAGGCTGCCGAGCTGCGGCGCGCCGCGCTCTTTTGCCCGCGGCGAAACGAAGTCTGGCTCGGCCCCAGGCAGCGTCCCACCGCTCTCACAGCTCTCGAGGTCTTCGTCCCAACCGGCACCGCGCTCCACCGCAAAGCGAGCGCCGTCGCGCAGCACCCGATCCACCTCACCGCCGCGGAGCGGCATCCGGCCGCGCCCGCCCACGCCGCGCGGCACGCGATCGCCGAGCGTGTCGACCAGTGCGCGGAGACGCGGCTTGACGTCCGCTTCGTAGGTGAGATCGCTGCGCAAGAGCCGCACGCCGCAGCCAATGTCGAACCCGACGCCGCCCGGTGAGATGACGCCTCCCCGCTCCACATCCGTGGCCGCGACACCGCCAATCGGAAAGCCGTAGCCCCAATGGATGTCGGGCATCGCCAGCGAGGCCGACACGATGCCCGGCAGTGTGGCGACGTTGGCCACCTGCTGCACGGCGTTGTCCTCGATAGCCTTCTGCATCAGCGCATCGGAGGCGAAGATGCGGCCCGGCACGTGCATGCCGGGCACCGTGCCAATTGGCAGCTCCCAGACGAACTCGCCGATCTTGCGTGGCGCAACCATGGAGCTTCTCCCTGCCCCTCCAACCGCGATTCACTTGCGTCGTCACCTGTGGGGGCCGGCTTCAGCCGGCCCTGGGCCGCCTAATACTACGTTGTCAGATTGACGAATTCGCTCGGGAATCTGCGAGTGATCACTGTTGAGGTCATTGTACGTTTTTCACACTTCTGCGACGGTGCCTCGCAGTGCTCGATGGCCCGGCGACGGCGTGGCTGCGACGATTGCTGCCGTGGGGGGAGCAATTCGAAGACGGCTTCGGCCGCCAGAGTCAGCGTGGCGCGTTGCGTCGCGACGTCACGGGCTTGCTGAACGACCGCGGCCGGAAATCGATGGAGGCGATGTGGGCGCGCCTGAGCGATCCCGGCACGTATCAAGCGTGTCAGCACGTCATCACCTATGCGCCGGGGCAGGCCGACGTGCTGTGGAAGCGGCTGCGCCGGGTGGGTCCGGAGCGCCGGGGCGTGCTGATTCTCGACGGCACGAGTTTCCCCCAGCAAGGGACGGCGTCGGTGGGGGGCGCGCGCCAGTACGGCGGCGCGCTCGGCAAGGTGGCGAATTGTCAGGGCGCCGTCACGGTGGCCCTGTGGACGGGGGCGCGCGCATTCCGGCGGACGTGCAGTTCCAGCCGAAAGGGCAGCTGGCGTTGACACTGGGGCGACAAGGCCGTGCGGCCGGCGTCGACATCACGGCCGTGGTGGGCGAGGCCGCGTGTGGCGACACCGCCACCCTGCGCCGGACGTGTCCTCGCGCCAAGCGGCCCTATGCCTGGGGGGTGTCGTCCGATCTCAAGGTGTTCTGGGGAACGCCCGGACTCATCGCGCCGCCGGCACGGACCGGCAAGGGCCGCCCCCGCACGCGCCCGCATTTGCCCCCCGACACGCACGCCAGCGACGCGCGCGCCTGGGCCGCGACGCAAACGCCTCGCCAGTGGCGACTCGTGTCCTGGCGCAACGGCACGAACGCACCGTGGCGCGCGCGCGTCTGCGCCCCACGCGTCACGCCGGCGCACGACTGGCGGGAGCGACGGCTCGCGCCAGAAGTCTGGTGGTTGTGCGAACGCGACCTCGGCCCCGAACCGCGGACGAAGTACTACGTGGTGAACGTGCCCCCGACCGCCTCGCTGCGCGCACGCGTGCGCCTCGCGCATCCGCGCTGGGCCATCGGGCAGCAGTATCAGGCCCTGAAGGACGAGATCGGGCTGGATCCCTTCGAAGGCCGCACCTGACCCGGCGGGGAACGCCACGTCGTCCTGACAGCGATCGCCGACAGCTTTCTGCAACGCGAACGGCGCCGCCGTGGGTCAGACGCCGCTGACCCTGCCGCACGTGCGCGCCGTGATCCAGGACGTGCTGACCGCGCATTTCTTCATGACACAGCCGCACTACCTGACGTGGATGCTCAAGCTCAAAGACGTCGAACTGAGAATCTGGTGGAGTAGACCCCAGCCCGTCGTGTAGACGTGCGGGCCAGCAGCCCCTCATCAAACCGTACGTGCGGATTTCCCGCACCTGATGTTCTTAAGAACATCAGGTGCGTAATGTCCCCAAGTTAAAGATGTGGCGAAGAGCGCGAACCGAGGCGTCACGCTCGGGTTTCGTGCAGCTCCTCGCCACATAAATCGGGACGCTTGGCGGCTACAACGAGGCCAGGAACCCCA
>JBOGIN010000918.1:0-2634 GCA_050742275.1 Vicinamibacteraceae bacterium | reverse complement strand
GATTCGTATCAAGAAACGTTAAGTGAACAGTATTGTGTCTAACTCAGAAAATGTCACATCAGGGTTAATTGCTCGACCGCCGCAAGCTGCAAGGGATCATCCACCGCCGAATCGAGGGCACCGGCGAGGCGTCCGAGTCGCTGTTCGAACCCCCGAGGCGACCACTGCCCGAGGTCCAGGAACGATTCGGCACCAAGTTCGATAAGGAGGCGATCGGCGCGGTCGGCACGGACGCGCGCGGACGCCCACCCGAGCTCGGGCACGCGCCCCGCGAAGACACGCTCGGCAGCTTCCGCCCACTGCACGCCTGCCTCTGCTGGCAGAGGATGCTGTTTGTGGAAGCGTTCGAATCGGATGGTGGCATCCCGCAGCTCGCTTGATTCCGCACCATCGAACAGGACACGACACGCCAGCCCCATCGCGAGGAGATCGTTGCCGGCACGCATGTCGATCGCGTCAAGCATCGCGACGCCCACCGTTCCGGCTGTTTCCAAGACGCGGTGGCGTACGCCTTCGCGGAGCTCCGGCGAGAGCGCCACATAGCGGTCCACGTTGAGAGGCACCTCGGCCCAACGGAGGAGAGCGAGCGCGTCGGGACGGCCATCAGGCAGGTCAAGACCACGCGCGAGCAACACGTTCCAGACCGTGTCGGCGTCCAACACACCTGACGCGACGGCCTCGTACCCACCGGGCGGTGCGTGTTCTACCAAAGCGTCCGCCAGCCAGCGCTTTCTCTGCACACGCGGATCGACAGTTCGCGCCTTGAACAAATCCAGCGCCATCGACCAGGTATCGATGTCGAAAAGACGACGCTTGGCAAAGCGGGCAAGCACATCGCCGCCGAGGTCACGCTCAGAGACTGGCGTTAAGACGACCAGACCAAGACCGTCCTGCTGCTCGATGAGCTGCTCGCGCACCTCGAGAGGCGAGGGGCAGAGAGCCACACGAAACGGCACCTGATCGATGTCGATGGTCTCCGGCCCGCTCCATGCTTCGGCATGGATCCCGATTACCCGCGCGTTCTGCACTTTATGTCGCACGTTCTTGACGTGCTCGCGCACCTGGGCTTCGGTGGGCTCCGGCATGTGGTTTGAGTCAGCCTATTCTTCTTCTTCTTCTTCTATCCGCCACGACACCGCGAGGCGCTTGAGTCGCTCATGCTCGATGGTGTCGAGATACTGTTCGAGCTCCTTGACGGCATCCTTCGGCGAGAGTCGGCTTCGAGACTGCACGTCGTGCCAGCCGGCCTGCCGGGGAGGTTCACGACGTTCCGGCTCGCGCGTGACTGTCAGAAGGCGAACGGCGTCGGTCTGTGCGCTCTTGAGCGCCGGGGCCAAGGCAACCGGCAGCTCGTCAGCCTCCAGCGCCTCCGCGACGCGCCGGCGAATAGCATCTCCCGCCTCCTTCCGTTCGTCGTCCAGTCGCTCGCAGGCGTCGAAGAGCTCCCAGCTCGTGGAGTTGAGCGACTCGACGAGCGCGGCGGCGCGTTTCAGGCTTCTGCCCACCGCAGATTCCGAGGTGTCCACTATCGCGGTCGCGACGGCGTCGATCACCGCTTCAGGTTCTGCGCTGGCGATCCGCTCCAGCATCGACTCGGCGGCTCGCGCTGTGCGGCCCCGTCTCGACTGTGTGGGATCGAGATCGAAATCCCGCTGGACGAGGGAGAGGCGCTCCACGAGCGCGTGGGCGTGTGGGCGAAGCTCCTGGCTGCTCTTCCGGAGATCTGCCACGATGCGGCTAACGTTCGAGGCGTTGATCAACTCGGACGCTGCCAGCCCAAAGATCTCCTGCGCGCGGCGGACAGCGATCATCCAATGCTCGCGTGCAGGCAGCTTCTGTTCCTGCAGCTCGAGCTCGTCGCGTATCGATTCGAGCGCGGCGCTCACAGGCCCGCCGTGCAGGAGGAAGGCGAGCTGCTGCTGCTCGGCCCAGGTGAGGATCACCAAATTCTGCACGTCCTCGGGCAGGCCGCGTGGCCGCGGATCGTCAATCCAGGCCCGCAGCTTGCGCACGGTGACGGGGCCGCCATCCTGCGAACGCTTCCGGTTGAAGTGCTGCGCCCAGGTGTGCCCGAGGACGAAATGGGTCTCCGCCATCTGCCCCAGCTCGAGCGGCTCCGCGATGCGCCGCATCAGATCTCGCATCGGCCTATCGACGGCAATACGGCCATCGGGCGCTTGCGCGGCGCGTAGCAGTTCCGGCAGCACCTTTCGCAGGTTTGCGAGCTTCACCTGCGCCTGGAACCGCGGATGTGCCGGAAACTGTGATTCGAGTGCCTGCTCGAGCAGGTGCTGGAAACCCTCGCGAAGGTTAGCGGCCACAGGTGGTCGCAGCCGCAAGCCGGGATCGAGCGATTGAAAGTGGTCCGAGAGCTCGTGCGTTTGATCGATCGTGCCTGGAATCGGGTCATGGATTCCGTAGGCACTCTCGAGGCAAATGCGGATCTTCTGCCTGAGTTGGTTCCGGCGGTTGTCCAGCAACTGCCGCGCCGTCGCCCGCTCGATCGGTGGCAGGTGCGTAGCAACGCTGTCGAACCGCTCGCCGGTGAGCACGTGTTCGAGAATCACCAGCGTGCCCAGGTCGCGCAGCGTCTCGCCTGACAGGAATGCTGGAATCCAGACAAACGTCTTACTT
>JBOGIN010000917.1:0-2027 GCA_050742275.1 Vicinamibacteraceae bacterium | reverse complement strand
GAGCCCCACCAGGCCACCCGCAACCCCCAACGTCACGCTCTCACCGAGCAGCTCGCGCGCCAGGACGACACGGCTCGCGCCGAGCGCGGCGCGCACGGCAAACTCCTGCTGTCGTCCCTCGGCCCTCACGAGGAACAGGTTCGCGACATTGGCGCAGGCAATGAGCAGCACCATCCCAACGGTGCCGAGGAGGATCCACAGCACGCGTCCGACGTCGCCGATCACATCCGCTGACAGGGGACGGACGTTGGGCCCCAACCGTATCTCCTCGAAGGCCTCGCGCGTAAAGCCGCGCGGCGGCCCGAACCGCTCGAGCATCAATGGGATCATGCGCGCCACGTCACGATTGGCCTGCGCGATGGTCACGCCCGGTCTGAGCCGCGCGATCGCGCGGAAGCTGAAGTTGCCCAGATGCGTCGTGGCGCGGTCAATCTGTAATGGCAGCAACAAGGCCGGGCTCGTGTCGAGAAACGTGAACGACGACGGGAGAACGCCGATTACCTCAACTGGCTTGCCGTCGATGTTGACAGTTTGGCCGACAATGTCTTGGGCAGCGCCGAACCGACGCTGCCAGTAACCGTACGTCAGCACCGTCCGCTCGGGGCTGCCCGGCGCATCGTCTGTCCTGGTGAAGAGCCGGCCAACGAGCGGCTGCACTCTGAGAATCGGCAGCGTGCCATCGGTCACGTACAGCGCGTCTACGCGCTCCGGCTCACCGCGACCGGTAATCGAAACCTGTCCCGTGCGCCACATGCCGATGTCTTCGAAGACGCGGCTCTCGTCCCGATATGTGAAGTAGGTCGCCGGATTCACGTTGGCGAGATCGGTCCCGAACCCCGGCGCCGTATGCCACACGCCCACCAGGCGCTCCGGCTCGGTAAAGGGCAACGGCTTCAGCAGGACGCCATAGACAACGCTGAAAATAGAGGTATTCGCGCCGATGCCAACGCCAAGCGTCAGCACGGAGACGGCTGTGAAGAACGGCGTGCGCAGCAGCCTGCGCCACAAATGGCCAAATGATGCGGTGTGAAGCGGCATATCGTGAACCCTTGAGAGCTCGACACTTGCCTCCTTTAGACGGGACGCTTTCGCCCTGGGTTCACAGACGTCGGAGGCATCGGCGAGGCGCTGGGGCGGCCCGTCCCCACTGATATCATTCGGCAATGGTCTACCGATCCTTGACGCTCTGCGCCCTTCTGCTGGTCGTTCCCGCGGCGGGGGCAACTCAAACCGACGAGGCCGTGCGTGTGCCGTTGAACCACTACCTGAGAGGACACGCGACAGGAGACCCATCCTACATGCGCAAGGCGTTCCTCCCGACGGCCCACATCGAGGGCATCCGCGACGGAAAGTTCGTTTCGTGGACGCTCGAGGACTACTGTGCGCTCTTCGAGGGCAAGCCCGCCCCAGACGAGCCGTCGCGTCGTCGAACGATCGATCGCGTCGATGTTTCCGGCACCGCTGCCATGGCCCGTGCCACGCTGGTTCACGGCGAGACGACCTTCACGGACTATTTCGTGCTGCTGAAGGTCGACGGTGAATGGAAGATTGCCAACAAGGTATACGCGGCTGCGCCCACAACGGGTGAATCGCGCTAACAATCGACATCGAGCGTCTTCCCCATGCGCCATTACGCCATGCTTCGCATCTCTCTTGCCTCTGTCGCTGCCCTGGTCGTCGTCACGGTTGGCGCCGCTCCTCCGGTGAAGGTAGCGTTCACCGGCTCGACGTCCGAGCACAGCTGGCCGCTCGACGCGTTGGACGCCGACCTGCCCGCCGATTGGACCCCGTACGAGTTTCTCGTGCTCGAGCTGAAGGCCTCCTCCTCACAGCGATTCGAGCTCGGCCTCGAGACGGCGAGCGGCGGCATCACGAAGCGAATCCATCCCCTGGCTGGCGTGTGGGTGCGCGCGTCGATTCCGCTGCGCTTCTATCGCGCCCCTGCGGGCGATGGCATCGACCTCGCTGCCACGTTCAACCAGCCGCGCGACTCGTATTGGATCAACATCGCAAGCAGCGGCGGGCAC
>JBOGIN010000916.1:0-2480 GCA_050742275.1 Vicinamibacteraceae bacterium | reverse complement strand
GCGTCGGCTCGCGGATTTCCACGAGGCGATCGACATGTGGCGTGCGCTCGGCACGCCCGACCCGGACGGCGTGCCCATGCTGGATGTCGCTCGATTCCTCGCCCTCGCGGATCGAGCGCGTGCGTCGTGGACCGCTGAGGGGTAACGTGGCGGAACGAGCGTGGAGCGCCATCGTCGATCAGCTGTGCCGCGACGGTCACCAGATCGAAGCAAACGGCGCCTTTCTATCGGGCACCGCGACCGTCGACGGCACCGTGATCAGCGTCATCGGCACGACACGCCACGCGGTGATCGATCCCGAGATGGCGCTGCGGATGGCGGGCGCCATCCTGAGTGTGATCCGCGATGCGCCCCGACGCCCGATTCTCATTCTCGTCGACACGAACGGGCAGAGCTTGAGACGTCGCGACGAGCTCTTGGGTATCAGCAGTTATATGGCGCACCTCGCCAAGTGCATCGAGATGGCTCGACGCCGCGGCCATCGCGTGGTGTCGCTCGTCTACGACCAGGCGGTGAGCGGCGGATTCCTCGCAACCGGCATGATGGCGGATCTGTGCTTCGCCCTGCCACAGGCGGAAGTCCACGTGATGAACCTCCGGGCGATGGCGCAAGTCACCAAGATCTCTCGAGAGCAGCTCGAGCGCCTGAGCTGCTCGTCGCCCGTCTTCGCCCGGGGGGCCGAGAACTACTTCAACATGGGCGCAATCGACGCCATCTGGGACGGCGACATCGGCTCGCACCTGGCAGCGGCCCTGCGCCAGGTCAGTGGGCCGGACGACCGCGCGTCTCATGGCCTGACCCGTGGAGGACGCCACCTCGCCGGGCCGGTTGCATGGAAGGTACGCCGCGATGACGGAGCCGGAACGACCACCGAGACACGCGATGGTGAGGATTGATCACGCACGCTGGGCCACCGCGTTGACCGAGCCGCTCCATGCGGAGGCCGCGGCCCGGCTGGATGAGTGGTTCGCGGCCGGGCGGCCAGCCGTGGCGAGACGTGGAGGCTGCAGATCCGGTGCGGGTGTGAGCGCCGGCGTGGCGCTTCCTCCGTCGAGCGGTCGCCTGCGCCTCGCCTTCTCCGTGGACCGGGCCGCCATCCGATCCATCGATCTTCCTCCGCGACTGCGGGACGTCATCGGCTGTGCGCCGGCGTCTTGGCGCGACGGCCTCCGACGGCTCGCGCGGGAAGCGGATGCCAGGGCGCTGAGCTTTCGCGTCTTTGGATCGCTGGCGTGGCAGTGGTCGACCGCGATGCGTTACGTGAGCGCGAGATCGGACGTCGATCTGCTCTTCTCTCCTGAGACCAAAGCGGCGCTCGAAGCCGGTGTGGTGCTGCTTCGGGCGTGGCAGGCCTCGCACGCGCTTCGTGCGGACGGCGAGATCGTGTTTCCGGATGGCCGGGCCGTGGCGTGGCGTGAATGGGATGCCTGCACGTCGCGGGTGCTCACCAAGAGCTCCGTCGGCGTGGCGCTGGCAAGCCGCGGCCAGTTACTGCGTATGCTGGCGTATGACGGCCGATGAGAGGCGTTCCATCGCGCGGGGCTCGGCAGCCCCATTGGCGCGCGAGCCGCGCCGCGATCCTCGGATGCTCGCGCGTTGGGCGGCGCGGAGAATCGGCGCGCTCGCCATGGGAAGCCTGCATGCGGAAGTGATGCTTTCGCCCAAGCCGGGCCTCGTCAGTCCGGTCGACTCCGGCAGCCATGCGGATATGGACGTCCAGACGTTCATGCGAAGCCTCACGTCGCTCCGCGGCTACTTCGTCGCGTCCGCCGCGCACGGGGCTCGAGACGTGCCGTTGCGCGAGTTGCAGCAGCTCGGCGTCCGCGCTGAAGCCGCGATGCTTGCCGCCACGCGAGGTGTGAACACGCACCGCGGCGCGATCTTCACCCTCGGCCTGCTGGCGGCTGCCGCAGGATGGGCCGGCGCGCACGGTCAGCAATGTTCCGGGCGGCGCCTGGGCGAGGTCGTCGTCCGCCTGTGGGGCACAGCGCTGCGTGAAGCGCCCGGCGACACGCGCACGCACGGTGCGTTGGCGGCCGCGAAGTACGGGGCGGGAGGCGCCAGGCTCGAGGCGGCCTCGGGGTTTCCAGCGCTCGTCAACGTTGGCGTTCCCGCACTGCGGCAGGCCCGTCGTGCGGGCATGGATCGGCGGCGCGCGAGCGTCCAAGCGCTCTTCAGTCTGATGGCGGTTCTGCAAGACACCAACCTCTTGCACAGAGGCGGGACGGGCGGCCTTCAGCTCGCGCAGAACCGGGCGAGGGCGTTTCTGGCAGGCGGCGGCGTCCTCCAGCCTGATTGGGAGCCACAGGTGCAGGCCATCCATCAGGAGCTGGTGCGGCACCGTCTCTCACCTGGAGGGAGCGCGGATCTTCTGGCCGCAAGCTGTTTCGTTCTCGCCCTGCGAGAGGAGGCGAAGACCGGTGCGCGTAGGAGTGCTGTGTCCGGGGCAGGGTGCCCAGCATCCAGCGATGTTGGATAAG
>JBOGIN010000915.1:0-7437 GCA_050742275.1 Vicinamibacteraceae bacterium | reverse complement strand
CAGGGATCGATGAGGATTGGGTAGGCCGCATTGCTGTCGTCCACCTCGATGCGAAGACGGGCATCGTCGTACGCCCAGCGCGAAGGCAACGTCCGGCCGTTCGCATCCTTCGCGACAAGCCCGTGATACACGAGTCCCGCCCAGACGAGCCGTTTGTCGTCAACGCGGTCAGGCGGGCTATCGGTGTCGAGCGCCAGTCTCAGCGGCCCGGCGCCGGCCGGCCGGTTCGTCACCGTCCAGCCCTGCTCCACGCCTTGCGGCAGGTTGACGAACCATTCGCGGAGGCCCGCACCGCGGTCGTATTCGACCCAGCCGCCGTCGATGCGGGGCGTCGTCTGACGCACCGTCTCGCCGTCGCCTCGGCCGAAGCGCTCGAGCCGCAGCGAGAACGCCCCGGCGCGACCAGCGACGCGTGCACCTTGCGAGGTGAAGGTGAGTGTCAGGTCGTGACGGGGGTTCGCGCCGCCCCCGTCGGCATCAATCCGGTAGTCGGGCGCGACATCTCGAGCCTGGCTCCGGGTGGCCGCAACCTGCAGCGTGCTGGATAGCGGTTGGGACGTAGTGGCGTGCTCGTTGGCGGGCTGGGCTTCAGCTACGCCAAGGAGGAGCAGCCAGGCCATCAACCATCGCCCCAGCCAGGTGGCAGGACGTGCGACGTTGTGGCGCTTGGCGGTCTGCGTCGTCGAACCGCTTGCGGTGAGCGCAGTCGCACCGCACTGGCCATCGCAGCCTTGTCGTGAGCGCGGTCCACTCGCTCGTGGTGGACGAAGTCGACTCAGTCGACTCGGGTTGGTTCTGAAAAAGTCTCCGTGAGCGGTCCTGGCTGTCTTCCTCCCCATGGATTTCCTCCAAATCGTTGCTGCCAGATCCGAGAAGGCGTGGTTTCTGTCTGCCGATAGGCAGATAACGGTAGTCACTACCGGGAGATGGAGGATTGGGCGATGTCACGATAAAGGTCGCGACGCTCACTCTTTTTCTGGTGCGCCTTACGCGATTCCCGGTGTGGATTAGGAAGCACCACTCGGGCGTCGGCGCATGATCATGCGCTCGTCTCCCTGGCCACGCCCTGATACCTTGCCGGAGTTATCTATGAGTTCACTCCACGCGAGCAAGCGATTCGGCATGACCGACGACACAAGACTGATTCGTGTGCTCGAACAGGTGTATCGACCGTTCGAGCAGCCCGGGGACCTGGTGAGCGCGTTCGTGGGGGCGCTCGTCGACTCCGCCTCGGTGCAAGGCGCCGAGGTGCAACTGGGCGCCAACGGCCACAGTGTGTCGGTCTCGCGCGGGTGGGACGCGGGAGTGGCGCGGCAGGCGGATCGCCTTCCGCTGACGTACGGCACGCGCCGCCTGGGCGAGCTGCTCCTCGAGGCGGACTCTTCACGTGCATCCCGCGAGGAACGATTCGGCGAGACGGCTCGCGCGCTCAGCTGTCTGCTACAGCGCTACCACGCGCGCCACTACGCCCGCGTTCACCTCGACAGCGACCTGTGGCTGGTGGGTATGGCGCCGAGCCTCTATCGACTCGAGGACCGTATCGAACGGATCGCCCAGCTCCCTGGACCGCTGCTCATCCAGGGAGAGTTTGGATGCGAGACACGTGCGGTGGCGGCTGCGGTTCACGCAGCCAGCAAGTCGGCGTTGCTGGTGGAGATCCGCTGCAGCGAGGTGTCCGGCCCGGCGCAGTTGAGGATCACGCTCGACGGGCGTGACGGCGAAACGTCAGAAATCACGCTGCTCCTGAGCGACGTCGACCAGCTCGATGACAGATGTCAGAAAGTGTTGGTCGAACGGCTGGTCGGCCTGCAGGTCGCCCGCCGGTGCCCGCCGGTGGCTCGTGTGCCGACCGGCGGCTCGGGGCCGCGTGTGATCGCCTCGAGCAGCAGCAACCTGGAGCAGCTCGCCGCCGCCGGCGCGTTCTCCAAGCAGCTCTGGTCGATGCTCGACTTCCTCCGGCTCGACGTGCCGCCGCTCCGCGACCGTCGTGAGGACATTCCCCATCACGTCGAATACGTCACGGCCACGTTCGGCGACCCGCCGCCGCTCACGTACTCATCGGACGCGATGGCTGCGCTCGTCGCGTACGACTGGCCAGGCAATCTCACCGAGCTGGCCCGTACGATTGGACGGCTGGCCGCCGTGAAGGCGGGCGGCATGGTGAGCGCGGCTGATCTTCGTGAGTGGTCACCGGAGCTCTTTGCCAATAATCACGTCGATCACGTGGCAACCAACCGGACCCGTGGTCGTCCTGTTCGCCCCGAGCCGTCTGGCCTCAACGGATCGAATGGCTTGCCACCGGCGCTCGACCCTGTGCAGTTGGCGCGCGACCTGCTCGATGGCCGACTCGAATGCCGAGACCACCTCCATCCTGGTCTCGGCCGCGCGCTCGTGTATCTCGCCCGTCACTCACACGAAGAGGTCTCGCTCGACCAGCTCGCCAAGGAGAGCGGTGTCAGCGCCTCCTACCTCTGTGCGCTCTTCAAGCGGGCGCTCGGCCTGGGCTTCAAGCGCTTCCAGAACATCCTCCGCATCGAGCGCGCCAAGCATCTGCTGGTCCGCAACGGCTTCCAGCGGGTCACCGAGATTGCGCTCGAGGTCGGCTTCGGCGACTTCAGTCACTTTCTCAAGACGTTCAAGCGTCTCACCGACGTCACCCCCCGCGAGTACCGCAAGCGTCACGCGTGACACGCGCCGGATGCCGGCGGGGCACCGGTGGCCGTGCTGGTCCAGAGCACGCTGGGCGAAGAGCCGGTATCGTTCGTAGTCGAAGGCGCCGCCTACGCGTCCCCTGATGGCCAGCCGCTCACCACGGACAGCGCGACGCCTGGCGCTGCCGCTGCTGTAAGCAGCAAGGCCGATGCACTGAGGCAGCGGCACGCGGGCATTTCTGTTTCTATTACTTGCCATTTATGGTATGTTAGCCAAATGCAGTTTGCCGGACTCTTGCGCGTTGTGGATCACGACCCCGTTTTTGAAACGGGGCTGCTCCTCGCAGGAACGGCCTCAGTGGTGGACGTCGAGCGGCAACTCAGCAGATGGAAGCGATCGAACCGCGTCGTGCAGATTCGCCGTGGTCTCTATGCCCTTGCCACACCGTACCGAAAGGCCGAGCCGCACTCATTTCTCGTGGCTAATCGACTGGTCCCCGGCTCCTATGTGAGCTGCCAGGCTGCCCTGGCTTGGCATGGGCTCATTCCGGAGCACGTTGCTGTCGTCACGAGCGTCAGCACCCGGGGGACGCGCCGTTTCGACACGTCGCTGGGCTCGTTCCTCTTTCGTCACGTCAAGCCGCAGCTGCTGTTCGGCTACCGCGTCGAGCGAGTCGTTCCGGGGCAGGAGGCGTTGGTCGCATTGCCGGAGAAGGCGCTGCTCGACCTCGTACATCTCGAGCCCGCAGGTGATAGTAGGCCTTTTCTCGAGGGTCTTCGGTTGCAGCACCTGGACCAGCTCGACTTGGAGCTGCTCCACCGCGCCGCACAGTCCGCCCAATCAGCAAAGCTCGTCCGCGCCGCGTCGGTCGTTGCGGCGCTCGCCGAGGCGGAACGGACCGAGTACGAGGAGCAGTGAAGGAATACATCCGCCAGTTGTTGGGACATACCACCTCGGAGCCGCGGGGCCTGAATGTCGTACGCGAGTACCTTCAGGCGCGCATCCTCTCAGCGATGCAGCGTGAGGGCGCGATGATGGCACTCGCCTTTCAGGGTGGCACCGCGCTGCGCTTCTTGTATGCCTTGCCGCGGCACTCGGAAGATCTCGATTTCGCGCTGGAGCGACCAGAGAAGCCGTACGACCTCCGGCGTTACTCAAACGCGATCCGGCGGGGGCTGTCGGCGGAGGCGTACGACGTGGAGATCCGACTGAGCGATCGACGCACGGTGCATTCAAGCTTCATTCGGTTTCCCGGTCTCTTGTACGAGCTGGATCTTGCTCCCCGTCCACAACAGGTGCTGTCAGTAAGGATTGAAGTGGATACGCGACCGCCTCGTGGGGCGCGGCTCGAAACAACCGTCGTTCGACGCCATGCCATCCTACAGCTTCAGCACCACGACCGGGCGTCGCTCTTCTCGGGCAAGCTGCACGCCGTTCTCCACCGCCCCTATGTGAAGGGACGCGATGTCTATGACTTGCTGTGGTACCTGAGCGACCGCACATGGCCGGAGCCCAATCTCGAGCTCCTTCGCGACGCGCTCCAGCAGACCGGCTGGAGCGGTCCCCTGCCCGATCAAGCCACATGGAGGGCACTGGTTCGGAGTCGCCTCGAAGCCATGGACTGGAACCGTGTTGCCTCCGACGTCAGTCCGTTTCTGGAAGTGCCCACCGACATCACGTTGCTCACGCGTGAGAACCTGCTCCGACTGCTCGATGGATCGTCCCAATGACAACGTCGAAGCACGCGCTGTGGGCGCATGATCATGCGCCTTCGGACCTCGCCGTTCCGGGTTACCATCCTACGGCGGCCAGTGGAGGCGCCCTCCACGGCCGGACTCGGTTCATGGATGGGTCCGCGACCGTGAAGGGAGGCTCGTGCCGGCGGCCGCCCGAGTCGTCCTTGCCGACACCCATCGATGCGCGACATGACGCAGACCCCTAGCAGGCCCAGCATTCGCGTAGCCGTTGTCGAAGATGATTGGGAAACACGGGACGGGCTCCAGGAGCTGATCAACAGTGCTCAAGGGTTCAGCTGTATTGGGGCGTATCCAAGCGTGGAGGATGCGCTCGAAGGGCTGGCCAAACGGCTTCCAGACGTCGTCTTGCTCGACATTCACCTCCCTGGCGTCTCCGGATCGGAGGGTGTTCGCTTGATTCGGGAGCGCTACCCGCGCGTCGAGGTGCTCATGTTGACGGTGTATGCGGAGGAGGAGAAGGTCTTCGAGGCGATCTGCAACGGCGCCAGCGGCTATTTGCTGAAGAAGACCAGGCCGGCACGTTTGCTGGAAGCGGTCCGGGAGACCCGGGCGGGCGGCTCACCGATGTCGCCGGAGGTGGCGCGGAAGGTCGTGAGCCTGTTTCGAAAGGTCGCGCCGCCCGCGCAAGCGGAGCACCAGTTGACCAAGCAAGAGAGACGTCTGCTCGGTCTTCTGGCGGAAGGGCATAGCTACGAGAGCGCCGGAGAGAGCATGCACATCTCGGTGAACACCGTCCGCAATTACATCCGCGACATCTACGAGAAGCTCCACGTCCATTCGAAATCGGAGGCCGTCAGCAAGGCGATTCGGCAGGGCCTCATCTACTGAGCGGCGTCAGGCCTGCTTCCGTCCCGCGAACGTGCCGCTGATGGCAGCAACGAGCCGCGTCAGCCGATCCCGCCAGGAGGGTCCCGTGCCGACGTCGGTGGCACTCGCCGGCGCTCTCGTAACCTGTCGCGCATAGCGTTGAAGCTCGCTTACGAGAATCGGCCGCGTATCGCCGTCGTCGTCGAGCGGCCCTACGGCGACTTCGGCGGTCGCTTCGAGCGCGGATACACCATCCGCCTCCGCTTTGCTTCGGCCGGACGAGTCCGACGCCTGCGGTTGGGCAGCAAGCGCGTCCTCCCGGAGCTGCCGCGCAGGGTGGTAGTCCGGGTCCTCGAGCAGGGCGGCATCGGCGGCGCGCAGTGCACGCGCAATCTCCTGCCGCTCGAGGTCGGCGCGGCCTTGCGCGACGGCCCTCTGCAGGCGCCGCTCGCGCGCTCTCGCGGCATACGCCTCGTCCAGCTGGTGGCGCAGCTCGACCAGCCCGGGCGCATCGGCTCGCACCTGCCCCGCTTCGTCCAGCAGCGCTGCGCAGCGACTCAGCTCGCCGGCGGCGAGCGCCGACTGCGCACGCTCCAGACAACTCTGGAGGTGCGCTTCGGTTTCGGCCAACGCGATGGTCTCCGACAGCTCCACGACGTGCGAGCTCTCGGGATCGAGCGAGCGCGCCTCCTCCACGCAGGTGCGCGCCGCGGTCAGCTCGCCACGGGCGAACTGTCGCTCGGCATCCGCGAGAAAGCGTGCCACGTTCTCTGCTCGCTGTTCGTCGAGACGCCGGCGCGCCTGTTCGAGCAGCGCCGCCGCCTCGGTATGCGACTCGTCCAGCGCCACCGCCTGTTCGAGCTCTTCGACGGCCAGCACGTAGTCGCGCTGCTCGATCGCCTTCCTCCCCAACAGCAGACGCCGCTGTGCCAGCTCCCGCCGACGATGGGCCAGCGGACCGGAGCCAGGCGTGCCGCGCGTCGGCGGCTTGACGACGACCGTCGTCGGCACTTGAGCGTTCGACCATGCGACGCCCGTACCGCCCCGCGCGCGCCGTATGTCCGTTTGCATCTCGAGGAGGTTCTGATAGCGATCGTCCGGATGCTTCTGAAGCGCGCGCTCCACGATGGACACGACCTCGCGCGGAAGCGCGCCCCCGGGCGAGAACGTGAGCCATGGTGCTTCCTCGAACCGGATGCGATCGAGCACGCGCGCGGATTCTCCCGGGAACGCCTGCCGATGGGCGAGCAGCTCGTAGAGCACCAAGCCGAGCGAGAACACGTCGCTGCGCCGATCGAGCGGATCGCCGTTGATCTGCTCCGGCGACATGTAATTGGGTGTGCCCATCATCGCCGGCCCTCGCGTGAGGTTCGCGGTCGGCACGTGGGCGATGCCGAAGTCGAGGATGCGCAGACGCCCTTCGTGATCGACGATGAGATTCGATGGCTTGATGTCGCGGTGGATGATGCCCTGGCTGTGCGCGTGCGCCACGCCGGAGCACGCCTGTTCAATCAGCTCCAGACGCGTGGCAAGCGACAGCGGGCGCTGCTCCCCGATGACCGCCGCCAGCGTGGCGCCGCTGACGAACTCCATCGCGATATACGGCTGCCCACCGTGCTGGCCGTACTCGTAGATCGTGATGATGTTGCGATGCTGAAGGTTTGCCGCCGCCCGCGCCTCCTGCTCGAACCGCTTGCGCATCTCCTCTTCGTCGATCCGCAGCAGCTTCAGCGCAACACGCCGGGAGCCGAGCGTCTCGTCCGTCGCGAGATACACCTCGCCCATGCCACCACGGCCGAGGATGTTCTTGATGCGAAACTTCTGGGCGATGAGATCAGGCGCGGTCACGGCCGTCAGCTTTTCTCGACCGGCTCGTTATGAGACCCACAGGTCAACGCCAGGGGTGTGACGAGCGAACGGGTCATCTCCAACCTATTCTCGCGGGGCTGGGGCAATCAAAGTCGGTCAACGCGGGCCCTCGAGGGCTCGCCGCTCAACCCCTTACATTAACACCCGCCGTCCCTCCCGCCGATGGCGCGGTCCCACCGCTGAGGCCGCGCGCCGCGGCGCTAGCAGCTGAGCAATTGGTGGACGTCCGCCGCCACCGCGATCGACCCGGGCCCTCTATTGATATCCTTATCGGCTGGGAGTCGCGAGATCATGCGGCGACGCGGCTCCGCCAAGATGCCGAAAAGCCGCCGCGCTCGTGTAGGTTACGGGC
>JBOGIN010000914.1:0-2544 GCA_050742275.1 Vicinamibacteraceae bacterium | reverse complement strand
CCGCGTGGAGCCGACTCGCCGCCCACGACCCCTACAGCAGCCGCTACGCGATCGGCCTGATGGTGGCGCTCGCCGCCGCGGGGAACCGAGCCGCGGCTCTCCGCCATGCCCGCATCCACGCACAGCTTCTCGAGCAGGAGTTCGGTACGAAGCCGGACCCGGAGGTGGTCGCGCTGGCGCAGCATCCGAGCTACTCCGTCGGCCACCAGTGGTACGCCAATCATCTCGTCGCGATGGGCCGCTTCGACGAAGCCGCACGCGAGATGAGTCGCGCGCGTGAGGTGAACCCGCTCTCGCTCATCGCCAACGGTGCGTTGGGGTGAGTCTACTATCACGCTCGTCGCTTCGAGGATGCCGTGCAGCAATGGGAGCTGGTGCTCGAAATGGACTCGGACTGGGACCTCGGCCACCTCTGGCGTGGCCAGGCCTACGAGCAGCAGGGCAGGATCGACGACGCCATCGCCTCGCTCCGGCGGGCGACAGAGCTGTCCGCCGCAGCGGGATCAGCGTGGCAGCACTGGCGCACGCGTACGCGACATCGGGCGCTCGTGAATCGGCGCTCGAGCTGCTCGACGAGCTCGTCACCGCCGACGGTTATCGGCCGTCGTTCGAGATCGCCAAGGTCCACCTCGCGCTCGGTGACGCCGACCAGGCGATCGAATGGTTGGAACGGGCTTATGATCAACACGCACACTCGATGGCGTTCCTGATGGTCGATCCGCAGCTCGAGGCGCTTCATTCGGACCTGCGCTTCATCCGCTTGGTCACGAGAGTCGGGCTCGAGGCGACAACGCGCTCGACGCAGTAGCGCACAATGGGCCAGCGACACCTCGCTCTGGGCCGTCGACCGATGGCGAACGGACCGGCGACCATGAGGCGGCCGTTACCCGGTCCGGCGAGAGGTTCAACGAATGTACGAATGCATGCAGTGATGATGACCGGCAGGCGAGCTTCGAGCAGGCAGAGTCAGTGACCACCTCAGACATACTGTATCGCGGTCGCGATTCTTTCGCGCGGCGGCGGTGGGCCGATGCGTATGCCCACCTGTCGGACGCGGATCACGAGGTCCCGCTCGAGCCGGACGACCCCGAGCGACTCGCGACCGCCGCGTATTTGCTGGGTAGGGAGGATGACAGTGTCGACATCTGGGCGCGCGCGTATCACCAGCTCCTGAGCCGTGGAGATGTGGCTCGAGCAGTCCGATGCGCGTTCTGGTTGGCCCACGGACTGCTGAACAGCGGAGAGCATGCTCGCGGCGGCGGCTGGATTGCGCGGGCCCGACGCCTGCTCGATCCGCGCTCGCTAACCTGCGCCGTGCGTGGACGACCTGGCACGAGCTCGGGGCACCGTACGAAGCCGCGCGCGCTCGCGTCCTGATCGGGCTCGCCTGCCGGGAGCTCGGGGACAAGGATACCGCGGACATGGAGCTCGATGCGGCGCGCTGGACGTTCCAGCAGCTCGGCGCCGCTCCGGACGTCGCCCGCATCGAGGAGCTCTCTCGGAAGAGGGCACCCGGGGCGGCAGGCGGGCTGACCACGCGCGAGGTGCAGGTTCTCCGCCTCGTGGCGACGGGCATGACCAACCAGGCGATCGCCACCGAGTTGTTCATCAGCGAGAAGACGGTGGCGCGCCACGTGAGCAACATTTTCGGGAAACTCAGGCTGTCCACCAGGTCGGCAGCGACCGCATACGCCTACCAGCAAAGGTCTCGTGTAGCGCCCTTACGTCTCTGTACATCTACATAGAATTACCCACTTCCTGCCTCATCAAATTTGGACATTCCTCCCGATGCGGCAGCCTCGACCACTCGACAAGTTGGTGACCGATGCCTTCGCCAATGCTTGAACGGAAAGGAAAGAACCGTGAAGAAGACAGCAATCCGGCCAGCCGTTGCGTCAACCGCAATGGCAGCGAGTGTCGGGATCGCGTTCGCGCAGGAGCCGCCGACCTCCCACATCGCACTGACTGCTTCTGAAGTCCCGTGGGGCGATCCCCCGCCGTCGCTCAACCCTGGGGCCAAGCTCGCCGTGGTCTCAGGAAACCCCGGAGAGAACGGCCCGTTCGCCATGCGCGTCCAGCTCCCCGCGGGCTACAAGATCGCGCCGCACTGGCACCCCACCGATGAACACGTGACCGTCCTGTCCGGTGTGCTCGCGCTCGGGATGGGTGAAGAATTCGATCAGACCAGCACGAAGGAGCTTTCCGAGGGCGGGTACGCCTTGCTTCCCGCCGAGATGAGGCACTTTGCCCTGGCGATGACCGATGTCGTTGTCCAACTGCATGGCATGGGCCCGTTTGTCCTCAACTACGTGAACCCAGCGGACGACCCCAGCCAAACCGACGAAGTGAGCTGATTCGATCGGTTTTCCCAGGGGTTACTTACGGTGGTGTGATCTACGCTGCGCGGCATGGAGTGACCGAATGAGTGATCGGCAAGTCGAGAATTTGATCATCGGTGAAGGGCAGCCAGTGGTCATGCCCAACTCTAACCCATCTATTGCGAGGCAGCTGATGCCGTCGGCCCGGCGGCGGTAGGGCGTAGCC
>JBOGIN010000913.1:0-4097 GCA_050742275.1 Vicinamibacteraceae bacterium | reverse complement strand
GCGTTCGAAAGCGCCCCGCCTCTGCCCGAAACGCCGCCGGCTCCGGCGACTCGCTGGCGAACTGCTCCACCAACTCGTGCTCCGGGGCGAGCACGACAAAGGTCGCGCCGCAGATCGTGTCGATGCGCGTCGTGAACACCTCGATGGACTGCTCGAGCAGACACCCCTGCGCGTCGCACAGCGGGAACCTCGCCTGGACGCCATCCGATCGCCCGATCCAGTTCCGCTGCATCGTGGCGACCCGCTCGGGCCAATCGGCGAGATTCTCGAGACCGTCCAGCAGCTCCTGGGCGTACGCAGTGATTCGAAGGAACCACTGGTCCAGCTCGCGTGTCGTGACGGTGGCGCCACAACGCCAACAGGCGCCGTCGATGACCTGCTCGTTGGCGAGCACCGTGGCGTCGTTCGGGCACCAGTTGACGCTGGCGCGCCGCCGATAGGCCAAGCCGCGCTGGAACATCCGGGTGAACAGCCACTGGTTCCAGCGGTAATACGCCGGATCGCAGGTAGCGATCTCCCGACCCCACGCGTAGCTGATGCCGAGGCGCTGGAGCTGCGCCTTCATGTGCGCGATGTTCTCGCGCGTCCAGCTCTCCGGGTGCACACCGCGTTGAATGGCGGCATTCTCGGCTGGCATGCCGAACGCGTCCCAGCCAAATGGATGCAGGACGTTCGCCCCTTGCATCCGCTTCAGGCGGGCGACCGCGTCGCCAATCATGTAGTTGCGCACGTGCCCGACGTGCGCCGCTCCAGATGGATACGCGAACATCTCGAGGCAATAGAACTTCGGCTTGGAGACGTCCTCGGTCACCTCGAACGCGCCAGTCTCCTGCCAGCGCGCTTGCCATTTGCGATCGAGCTCCTGCGGTGTGTAGTCAGCCACGATTCAATCCGAAATTATAACGTAGGCCAATAGCTCCGAAGTGCGGCGCGGGCGGCAACAACCGCCGCGTCACCGCGTGGCGCAGGCCTCCCCTCGTCTACCCAGGGGGCCGCTTCCGCAGGGTCGCTGACGACCCGCAGCACCATCGAGAGCGACTCCTCGAGCGCCTCGAGGTCGTAGCCACCTTCGGTGATGAGCGCCATGCGCCCCTCGCAATCGGCCTGCGCCCGGCGCCATAGGGCCCGAACGACGGCCTCGAAGCCGGCGGCGGAAAGACGCATGTACGCCAGCGGATCGCGGGCATGGGCGTCGAAGCCTGCCGACACGATGAGGAGCTCCGGCCGGAACGCTTCGAGCACGGGGTCGGCAACATCGGCCCACACGCGCTGGTAATCGGCGTCCGTCGCACCCGCTTCGAGCGGCACGTTCACCGTCGTTCCCTGGCCGGCGCCACGCCCAACCTCACCGGCCGAGCCGGTCCCCGGATAGAACGGAAACTGGTGCACGGAGAGATACAACACCTGCGCCTCGTCATAGAACATCCACTGCGTCCCATTGCCGTGATGGACGTCGATGTCGACGATCGCCACGCGCGAGAGGCCACGCGCCAGGCTGTGGGCCGCCGCGACGGCCACGTTGTTGAACAGGCAGAAGCCCATGGCACGGTTGCGCTCGGCGTGGTGGCCCGGCGGGCGAACGAACGCACATGCCGCCCTCTTCTCGTCGAGCGCATGCTCCACGGCCTGACAGGCGGCGCCCGCGGCAAGACGCGCGACCTCGTATGACTGCGGCGACGTGTACGTGTCGGCGTCGAGCTGCACCGCTCGCCCGGCGGTCTCCGCGACCGCTGCGACGTAGGCGGCGTCGTGGACCCGCGCCAGCTCCGTGTCGGTCACCGGTCGCGGCGTCGCGACGGCGCGGCCTTGCTCGCGCCACCGTGCCGCAACACGCGACATGACCTCGCCACGCTCCACGCATTCCGGGTGCCCCGGCGGCGTAATGTGATCTTGAAAGCGCTCGCTGCTAATCAGCACACATCCCACGGTTGTGTCATCTCCTACATCGTTCCGCACGGCCTGAAGAGCGTGTGAACAAATTCGTGGGGTCCGCCTTTAGGCGGACCTACATGGCCCGATAGGGCCCGAACTCGCGCCGTCATGGGCCGCCTAAAGGCGGCCCCTATTTGAATTCTTCACAGGCTCTGAAGGCCCGCGCTAC
The DNA here is from genome assembly GCA_050742275.1 of Vicinamibacteraceae bacterium. GTDB lineage: Bacteria > Acidobacteriota > Vicinamibacteria > Vicinamibacterales > Vicinamibacteraceae > WHTT01. The sequence continues at coordinate 1,996 of JBOGIN010000913.1, read as the reverse complement.
ATAGGGTCAATGGGTCACTCCATGACGCCCATGAAAATCAACACCAGCTCCAGCACGAGAATCAACACAATCAGCAGCTCGAGCAGATTGGCGCGCGACAGCTGGACCTGTTCGACCGTGAAGCGATAGATCGCGTCGAGCGTGCCCAGCTTCTCTTCCACGCTGCGCTTCCATTGCGCCAGACCGAGCCGCGCCGCAACGAGCGCGTACAAGCGTGCCGCGTACACATCGCCCACCATCTTGAGCGTATTCTCCGTCTTGTCGGTCAGCTCGTTCACATCGATGAACAGGGCGTGCAGCTCGTCCGCTTGTCGCTTGGAACGGCCTCCGCCGAGCCACTCGGGCCAATGTGGCCGCTTGAGCTCGTTGTAGATGCGGCCCAGCTCCCGGTTGAGCAGGTCGTCATAGTAGCGAAACTCGAGGAGCTGCGAGTTGGCGAGCTCGAAGATCTCCAACGCCTCCTGGACGCCGGCGTCCGTGTCGTAGACGAAGGCGGTGCTCCACGTCGGGACGACGAGATCACTAGCGAGATACGACAGGCGATGACGGAGCACCTCGTCGCGCTCTTGGGCGCTGAGCGGCACACGCTCACCACGCAGAATCGACGCGATCGCGCGGCCGTGACGCGTCACGAGCTCGTCGGCGGTGAGGCGCTCGGTGAGCTCGGTAATCGCGAAGATGACGTAGTCCTCGCCCAGGTCGGGCGGGCGTCCCTTGATCAGCGCGGGAGCGAGCTTCCGCCAGATCGTTTGGCTCAGATCCTCCACCCGCTGCTCGATATCCCCAACCCGCGCGCTCGCCGCGGCGAGCTCGTCCCAGCTGCCAGCAAACGGACGCGAGAGCGAAATCGAGATCACCCCGTAGTCGAACACCTTGACGCGCGGGCGGCAGCCCGCAATCTCGGGGAGGTCGAGCATCGGCGAGTCGATGAGAATCGGCGCGATTTGATACTGCAGATAGGCCGGGGCGTACGACTTCGGCTCGAAGCGGGCACGCGTGGGCTGCCCCTGGAGCACCTCGGCCACGGCGGCGAGGTCGATTTCCTCCGCGATGTCGAACAGGTAGAGCGCGGTGATCTGGCCGGCACGAATCATCGGTTTTGCGTCGCGAGCGTCGTCGGAAACCCTCGCACCCGCGGTCCAAAGACCGCGCGCTACATGTCGCGGATCAGCTCGAGCGCCCGCTGTTCCAGGCGGCCGAGCTCCTGCTCGAGATCCCGCCGCCTCACCTCGAGCGCCTCGTCACTGGTGTCGGCCGCAACATAAAAGGGTGGACCTATGGCCACGGCGACGTCGCTGAACGGCCGCGGCACCTGTGCGCGATCCCAACTGCCTGCGGTCCAATATCGTGCAGCTTCGATATGGAACGGAAGGATTGGATTGCCGGTGGCCTTCGCCAGCCAGAGCGCGCCAGGCTGCGCCACGCGGGCGGGCCCGCGCGGACCGTCCACGGTAAACGCCGTTGGCTTGCCGCCTGCCATCAAGCGCTTGAGCTGTACCAGCGCCCGCACGGCGCCACGCGAGCTGGAGCCACGCGCCGCTCCGTAACCGAAGCGCTGAATGATGCGGGCAATCCATTCACCGTCGAAATTCTCGCTCGTGATGACGACAATGCCGCGGTCCCGGAAGAACAGCGTCGCTGGCAGGATGCGGCCGTGCCAAAACGCCATGATCGGCCGGCGCCCGCCGGCAAGCACTTCGCCGTACGTCTCCGCCCCCTCCACGCGCCAGCGAAGGGTCCGCCCGAGCACGCCCACCACCGGCGTGCCAACACCAGCGATGGCGGCAACTTGCAGGCGCTTCCAGCGGGAGGTTTGCCACATAGACAGGCGCCAGGGGTCAGGCGTCAGCGATCAGCGGGCGTCAGGCCTGAAGCCTGCTGTCACCTGATCCCTGCCCCCTGACCCCTGATTTTGTCGTTCACGTAGCTCATGAGATCGACCATGTCCGTCGACGCATGCGCGCTGGCTTTGGCGCCCTTCAACATGATCGAGCAG
>JBOGIN010000912.1:0-4322 GCA_050742275.1 Vicinamibacteraceae bacterium | reverse complement strand
GTACATGGCCAGGGGAGCGTCGCCGAGCCGCGGCCGAGACCTGAACCTGCACTTCTCCCACGTTCCTCCGGCAGCCAGCAGCGAGCCGACGATCATCGGGCCGATCAGCATGCTCGGTGATCTCATCCCGGTGCTTGCCGGTGCGCTGTTGGGAGCGCGCATGCAGCAGCGGCCGCTGGTGGCGCTGACGTATATCGGGGACGGCGGCACGAGCACCGGCGCATTTCACGAGGGCATGAACTTCGCCGCCGTCCTGCACCTACCGCTCGTCGTGCTCGCCGAGGACAACAAGTTCGCCTACTCGACGCCGATCGCGCGCCAGATGGCCATCGAGCGTATCGACCAGCGCGCCGACGCGTACGGTGTCGCGCACGAGATGGTGGACGGCAACGACATGATTGCGGTCTACGAAGCCACCAAGCGTGCCGTCGACCGTGGCCGTCACGGCGATGGCGCAACACTCATCGGGGTGGATACGATGCGGATGCGCGGTCATGCCGAGCACGATGACATGCGGTACGTCCCCAAGGCGACGCTCGACCAGTGGGCGGCGCGCGATCCCATCCGCAGGCACCGGGCCCAGCTCATCGAATCGGGCGTCGCCGCCGAGGGTGAGCTCGACGAGATCGATCGCCGGACGCGGCGCCTTGCGGAAGCGGAGGCGAACGAGGCGCTGGCGCAACCAATGCCGGACGCCAACGACGTCGCGCGCGACGTCTACGCAGACACACATCCGTTCCCAGACCGCCGCGTGGAGCTCGTGCCTTCGCCCTTCAGGGAGAATAATCATCACAGTACGTAGCGAAGGCTTAGAGTGACCTTGCTCGCGCGGTCTGAAGACCGCGCGCTACGGAGTCCTGATTCGCCCGACCCAAGGTTGGGCCTACTGAATCCCGAATCCCGAATCCCGAATCCTGAATCCTGTTTCCTGATTCTCATGCCTGTCATCACCTACCTCGAGGCGCTCAGACAGGCGCTGGCCGAAGAAATGGCCCGCGACGACCGCGTCTTTCTTCTCGGCGAGGACATTGGCGTCTACGGTGGCGCCTTCAAGGTGACCGACGGCCTCCTCGATCGCTTCGGCCCCGACCGCGTCATCGACACGCCGCTCTCGGAAACGGCCATTGTCGGCGCCGCGATAGGTGCTGCCTACATGGGCATGCGGCCGGTCGTGGAGATGCAGTTCATCGACTTCATTGCGTGCGCGTTCGACATGCTGACGAACTTTGCCGCGAAGAGCCGGTATCGCTCGGGCGTCGGTGTCCCGCTGGTCGTGCGGGGCCCATGCGGCGGAGGTGTCGGCGGCGGGCCGTTTCACTCGGCAAACCCGGAAGCGTCGTTCTTGAACACACCCGGGCTCAAGATCGTCGAGCCTGCCACGGCCTACGACGCGAAAGGTCTGCTCAAGGCCGCCATCCGTGATGATGATCCCGTGCTGTTCTTCGAGCACAAATATCTCTATAGACGCGTCAAGGACGAAGTTCCAGACGATGACTACGTCGTGCCGCTCGGCCGCGCGGCGGTCCGCCGCGAGGGGCGTGACGCCAGCGTCGTCACGTTCGGCGCGATGGTGCAGCATGCGCTCGAGGCCGCCACGGAGCTGGCGCGCGACGGGATCGAGATCGAGGTGCTGGACCTGCGCACCCTCGCACCACTCGATCGCGAAACGGTTCTCACCTCCGTCGCCAAAACCAGCCGCATCCTCCTGTTGCACGAGGCGCCGTTGACCGGCGGGATTGGTGGTGAGCTCGCCGCCATCGTTGCCGACGAGGGGTTCGAGCTGCTCGACGCGCCGATCAAACGGCTGGCTTCACTTGACACACCCGTCCCATACAGCCCACCTCTGGAGCAGGCCTTCATGCCGAACGCCGCCAAGGTTGCGGCCGCCATCAGAGAATTGGTGGAATACTAGGGACAACGAGGTCCAACATGGCAACCAACGTCGTCATGCCCCAGATGGGCGAGTCCGTTGCGGAAGGCACCGTCACCCGCTGGATCAAACAGGTCGGCGATGCCGTCGACCGAGACGAGCCGCTGTTCGAGATCTCGACCGACAAGGTGGATGCGGAGATTCCATCGCCCGCGGGCGGGGTCCTGGCGCAGATCCGCGTGAAGGAAGGTGAGACCGTGCCGGTTGACACCGTCGTGGGCGTCATCGCCGGCGCCGACGAGCAAGTTGTCGAGAGCCAAAATGGTCGAGCAGCGGCGGAGCCGATACCGGCGGCCGCCGAGAGCGCCAAGCCGCCTGCCGTCGCGGAAGACACGCACCCACCGACGGAGCCCCTCTCGCTCGACGCGGAGCGTGAGCGTTTGCGTCGGCAGAAGTCGTCGCCGCTCGTGCGGAAGATCGCGCGGGAGCACGACGTCGAGGTGGCGGAGATCTCCGGGACCGGGATCAACGGCCGCGTGACGAAGGCCGATATCCTCAAGTTCATCGACGAGCGTCAGAAGGCACCGGCGTCCGCCGCCGCAGGGGGCGCCCTGCCACACGTTCCGGCATACGCGCCCGGCGAGGCGGTCGAGATCGTGCCGATGTCGGTGATGCGCAAGAAGATCGCCGAGCACATGATCCTGAGCCGGCGCACGTCAGCGCACGTGCACTCGGTGTTCGAGGTGGACTTCACGCATGTCGCAAGGCTTCGCGAGGATCGTCGGGCGGAGTACGAGCGCACCGGCGCGAAGCTCACGTTTCTGTCGTTCATCGCCAAAGCCATTGTCGACGCGCTTCGCGCGATGCCGATTCTCAATGCCTCCCTCGATGGCGACAAGATCGTCTACAAGAAGGCGGTCAATCTTGGAATCGCCGTTGCCCTCGACTGGGGTCTCATCGTGCCGGTCATCCACCGCGCGGACGAGAAGAACCTCCTCGGCTTGAGCCGCGCGATTCAAGACCTCGCCACACGCGCGCGCAACAAGCAGTTGAAACCGGAAGAAGTGCAGGGCGGCACGTTTACAATCACGAACCCCGGCACGTTCGGCACCCTCTTTGGCATGCCGATCATCAACCAGCCACAAGTAGCCATCCTCGGCGTCGGCGCCATCGAGAAGCGCGTGACCGTCGTCGACGACGCCATCGCCATCCGCCAGCGGGGGTATTTGACGCTGGGCTACGACCACCGCCTCGTCGACGGCGCAGCCGCCGACCAGTTCATGCAGCGGGTGAAGGAGACTATCGAGCGGTACGACGCTTGAGGGAAACAGGAAACCCTCCAAGCCCTCCGCCGTTTCCCGTTTCCCGTTTCCTGTTTCCCGATTTACACGTTGAGCTTTCACCTGAGGACGAAGGACGTTACAATCCTGTGACATGTTGGAGCACGTCTGGCTTGCCCCGATTGCCTACATCGACCCTTCCGCCGGGAGCCTGATCCTCCAGATCGTCCTGGGGGGGCTCGCGGGACTAGCCGTCGCCACGCGGCTGCTCTGGCACCGCGTGGTCGCACGTATTCGCGGCAACCGCTTCAGCGACCGGCCGTCCGCATCGAACGACCTGGAGAGCCTGCCGGTTGACGAAGGGCGTTGAGTTCGAGGCGGGGTCCTTTCGCGACGCGAGCGCTCGAGTCTTCTATCGCAACGGAGAAGTGTTCCGCGCGCTGTCGGCGCGCGCGGCGGAGGACTGGGCGCGCATCGAGCGCACCCAGTTCTGGCGGCGCGCCCTCGCCGCGGGGCAGGTCGTTGCCACCACGCGCGAGGATCCCCCGCACGGTCTCGGAGACGAGTGGCCGCTCGTCCTCCATCACGAGCGCATTCCCTTCATCTCCTACCCCTACGAGTGGAGCTTCGAGATGCTGCGCGGTGCAGCGCGCCTGCAGCTCGATCTGCTCGCCGCGGCGCTGGAGGAGGATCTCGTGCTCAAAGATGGCACGGCCTACAACGTCCAGTGGCGAGGCGCGCAGCCGGTGTTTCTCGACGTGCTCTCGTTCACGCCACTCCGCGCGGGTGAGCCGTGGGTTGGCTATCGCCAGTTCTGTGAGCTCTGCCTCTATCCGCTATTCCTGGAGGCGTACCGGGGCGTTCCGTTTCAACCGTGGTTGCGCGGGCGCATCGACGGCATTCCGGCCGACGAGATGCGCCGATTGCTCGCAGGGCGTTGCTTACTGCGGCCCGGCGTCTTTGCCCACGTGCATCTCCATGCGCTCAGCCAGCGACGGTACGAGTCGGCGCCGCGCACCTTGCGCACCGAGATTGCCGCCGGGGGGTTCGGTAAGGCGCTCATCCAAGCAAACGTGAGGAAGCTCCAACGGCTCGTGGATCGCCTGACGCCACCCGCGACCCGGAGCGCCTGGACCAGCTATGCCGACGCGCCCGGCTACGAAGATCAGGAC
>JBOGIN010000911.1:0-5687 GCA_050742275.1 Vicinamibacteraceae bacterium | reverse complement strand
CATTGGGGTCGTCGCCCCAGCCGGTCTGCACCAGCCCGTTGTCGCCGAAACTGGTGTCCAGCGATCCGTCGCTGTTGTAGCGCACCAGGAGGAAGTTATCGGGCCAGCCACCGCCCGAGCCCCCGATCACGATCCTACCGTCGGGCTGGATCACCACCGACGACGCCTGCTGATACCTGATCCAATCGGACACGACCTGCCCGCGCCTGCCAAAGGTGCGATCGGGGGAGCCGTCCGGGTTGGTCCGTCCCACCGGCAGCGCGATCAGGATATTCAGCGGGGCAGCGCCCGCGGTGACGATCTTCCCATCCGGCTGAATCGCCACGGCGTGCGCCTCATCGGAGGTGCTGATGTTGCCATCGTAGAGGAAATCGATCGTCACCTTGCCGGCGTCGCCGAACGTCGGATCCAGGTCGCCGTCGGAGGCGTGCAGGACGACAGTGGTGTAAAGGGACAGCACGACAGCCAACATCGTCACGGGCACGAGAAGACGCCATTGCTGCCGGAGTCGGAGCCGCGAGTCGTAGAACATGTCTCTCCCTCCACGCGCGCCTGCCAGACTGGGAAGGCGTCGAGCATACACCACTAGAGCACAGGCTCTCAATTACTCAGCGGTCGCTTCGACGCACGTGGAAGCAGGGAGTCCGACCCGACGGCTTGTGCTCTTCTCGGGAGATGTCGACGACCGCCCGCGTCACGATGGGGCGGCATCGCGCGGCAAGCGCATCAACTTCACGTGACAGCGAAGCGACAGGAGCGCCCGCGCCAGCCAGCGTCGGGGCGACAGCGGACTCTGTGCGAGGTAGGTGGCGTAATAAAGGTAGGCCGAGCGGTGGAACTCGCGGGTGGCGCGTCGCGGTACGCGCCCGCTCGAGACGCCCACGTGATGCATGACGCGTGCGGCCGGGCGGTAGCGCACGGTTCCGCCGGCCGCGCGGATCCGCCGGCAGAGGTCCGCATCCTCGAAGTACATGAAGTACCGCTCGTCGAAGCCGCCAACATGCTCGAACGCCCGTCGCCGCACCAGCAGGCAGGAGCCGGCGACCCAATCGACCTCGCAGCTCGGCTCACCGGGAGGCAACGCGCTCGGGAGCACCACGTTGCGCGCCGCCCACCGCACACCGGGCCAGCGCCGGCGCAGGAAGGTCGTCCGGCCAAAGAGTCCCGTGATGAGCGTGGGATCGCCGCGCGCGCTGCCTTGAGGCGAGCCGTCGCGGTCCAGAACGCCGGGGCCGACCACGTCGCACTCGGGGTGGCACGCGATCTCTTTCGCCAGCTCGCTCCAGACGCCAGGCTGGAGCTCGGCATCGGGATTGAGCAGCAACAGCCATGGCTCGGGCGCGCCGAGCGACACGAGGTTGACCGCCGCGCCGAAGCCGAGGTTGCGATCGAGCCGCAGCAGGCTCACGCGCCCGCCGGCGGTCTCGGCCGCGCGCTCGCTCCCGTCGTGCGAGTGGTTGTCCACGACCAGCGCTCGCCATGCGACGCTGTCGCCGAGCCCCACGCCGAGCGACGCCAGCGCGCGCGCGAGCCGCTCGCCGGAGCAGTGATTGACAATGATGACCAGGAGACTGCAGCCGTCTGCGTGCCCATGCATGGCCTCGGAACACGGACGTGGAGGGGTATACTCAGTCGGCATCGATGCGCGGACCAACCCAGGAACACGGCTTCACTATACCGTGGCTGGTGGGGTTGCTGATGCTCGTTGGTCTCCTCCATGGGATGACGATGGCCATCGTGCGTCCGATGCTTCAGGTGTCCGACGAGGTTGCCTATCTCAGTACCGCGCAGAAGCAGGCGCTCGCCGAGCTGCCGCCCGGCGCACCGGAAACGCGCTGCGTCGCGCCCGAAGGCCGACCGCTCGTCGACCCTGGTCGCATGGGCAAGGTGCTCTATCGGTCGACGGCCGCGTGGCTCCTGCGGCGCTTTGCCGGCCCCTCGTGCAGTCCCGCGCGGAGCGCGCTTCTCCTTCGGCTATGCTTTGCATTGACCCTACCTTTGGTGGTATGGCTTGTCTGGCGGCTGGCGCGCGCCCTGGCCCCGGACAACCCGTTGGTCGAGCTCGGCGCGCCGGCCATTGCCGCGTTCCATCCGGTCTTCGTCTCGTACCAGGCCGGTGTCACCTTCGACGCCATTGCCAACGTTGCCGCGATTGGCGCGGTATGGCTCGCCGTTCGGTTCGCCATGGGCGACGGCCGTTGGTGGGAGCCGGTGCTGATGGCGCTCGCGGCTGCCTGCGCCATTGGTTTCAAGGATACGACGTACTTTCTTGGCGCTCTACTCCCAATTGCCTGGATGAGCCGGCTGGCCATGCGCGCGGCGACCTCCAACGCCACGGCAATCGGGATGGTGCGCCGCGACCCGTGGCTGATAACCTTCCCTCTCGCGGCGCTCGTCGCCGCCGCGGCCATGAGCGCCATGCCGGCTGCTGCCGGGGCCTTGCGAACGCCCTACCTGTCGATGACGTCGCCGGCGACGTGGGAACGCTTGGGCGGCGTCCGGGATCTGGCCGCCGGATCCATCGCCGAGCTCTTTCAGCAGCTTCCCTCGTATGTCCACACCTTCTGGGGCTCACTGGGGAACTTTGGGGGAAACGTGGTCGAGCTGCCGGAGAGCGCGCGATATGGCCTGTATCTCTCCTGCGCGGTGGCGCTGGTGGGCCTGTTGCGGGCCGCGCTGCTTCCTCCGGTGGACGTGACGCGGGAGTCCCTCGTTCGCACCTGGAGCGGCGGCGCCGTGCTGGCCGCCGGCTTGGCGCTGGTGACGCTCCAGGGACCGGTGCGGCAGATCGTGCTTGGCACGGCGGACACGATGCAGGGACGCTGGCTCTTCCCCATGTTTGGCGCGGTCGCGGTCGCCATTCCCGCCGGCCTCGGCGCCTTCGTGCGCGCGCCGGGGCGATTTCTTCCGCTGGTCTCCGTTCTGTTGGCCACATACGCCGTGGGAGCGATGTTCTTCGTGATCGTGCCTCACTACTATTTGGAGTTGGTGCCCCCGGTCTACCGGGAGGGAGGGCTGTGGCTCCTGGGCAGCTATGGTCGTGGCGCCGATCCGGCGCGGCTCCTCGCCTTCGTGCGGGCCGTTCAAGATGCGCGCCCGGATTGGCTGGTTCCTGCGTCGCTTGGCGTGTGGCTGGCTGCCCTCGGCGTTTGGCTGGTCATGGTGTGGCGCTTCACGCTCGACTTAGCGACGAAACCTGAAATATGAACGAACTTACTCATGTTACCAAGAAGACATTCTGCTATACCATCGCGTTCAGCATCCGGTCCGGCAGTAACCTCCTCTGTGACTTGTTGGCTCGAAATGGCGCGGGTTATCCCACGGAGTACTTTCAAAATCCCTTCGGTGTGACCAACAAGCATTGGTACGACACACTCGACGTGCCACCAGATGACTTCCCCACGTTCATGACGCGGCTCGTCGCCACGCGAGCGCAGAATGGCATCTTCGGGTCGAAGGTGACCTGGTTCCAGAAGAACGGCCTGCTCAAAACGCTCGCGCGGGTGTTCGAGCCCGGAATCAGCACGCTCGAGGATGTCTTTCCACGACACCAGTGGGTGTTCCTGCGCCGCCGGGATCGGTTCGCGCAGGCCGTGTCGGCATGGCTGGCGCAGCAGAGCGGCCGGTGGCTCTCGGAGCGGGCCCGCGAGACGGCGCCTCCGGCGATTGAATACGACTTCCGAGGCATCCAGACGTTTCTCGAAACGATCCTCGTCGAAGAGCACCTGTGGGAGGACTACTTCGCGCGCGCCGGCGTACAACCGATATCTCTCTGGTATGAAGACCTGGTACAAGATCGCGCCGGCGTCCTGCTCGACCTGCTTCGACAGCTGTTCCCCCTGGCCGGCGTCAAACCGCCCGACCCCGCCACGCTCATGGTGGAAAGCTCCTTCAGGAAGCAAGGCAACTCCCACTCCGACACGATGAAGCGCCTATTCATGCAGGACCTTTATCGCATCCAGTGAGCTATAATTTCGGCCTTCGCGGGCTGTGGTGATCCTCATCTCATGCTCAGAGCCGGCTCCGTGATCGATTACCGAGATTCCGTGCAAGAGTCCCGCGCCGCCTTCCGCTACAGCACCTGGGATGAGTTGCCGCGCCAATGGCTCGTCGCCGCTGGGGCAGCCGTGCTGCTCGTCCACGTCGTCTTCCTGATCGGGAGAACCGGGCCGGGCATCGGCCCAGATGAGTTCGGCTACCTAAACTACAGCCGGCTCTTCGGGGGGCAGCCGACTTCCGAGTTCCTGCTCCCCTTCGGCGACACGCCCTTTTATTCACCGGGCGTCGGGCTCGTCACCTTCCCCTTCTTCGCGCTCTTCGAGTCTCCGGTCGCACAGTTCCGCTCCGTTCAGGCCGTGAACCTGGCTCTGCTCCTGCTCACATTCCTCGCAGCGCGATGGCTCCTGCGGACAACGCTCGTGATCTCCGATCGGCGTGCCACGGTTGCCGCGGGTGTCGCGCTGTTGTATCCGAGCTACGTGCTTTTTTCCGGAACGTCGATGAGCGAGACGCTGTTGCTCGCGCTGGTGACGGCAACAGGCGCCTCACTGGGGCGGTATCTGTCGAGCGCTCGCCCCACGTGGGCCGTTCTCACGGGTCTCGTTGCCGGAATGACGCCGCTCGCCCATGGGCGGGGATGGGTCGTGGTTCTGGCCATGGTGGTGGCTGCGGTAGCCATGGTCATTCTCCTGCCGGCGAGACGACGCAGCCTCGTCGTCCTCACGGGGTGCCTTCTGGTGGCAATCATGACTACCAGGCTGATCACCGACGTCGCTGGCGCAGCCTTGTACCCTCACCCGATCTCGAGTGGCGAGCTCGCAGTCGCCACCGTGCGAAACCCTGGCATGTACGGCGACATGCTCGTTCGGGCGGTCGGCCTCGTGTGGTATCTCCTCGTCGGGAGCGGTGCGCTGACGGCGCTCGGGGCGCTGTTCGTGATGTCGCGGCGGCGCGAAGCCACACGCGAGACGTGGATCGTGTGGCTCTGGCTCGCCACGGCACTCGTTGGTTGCATTGCCGTGTCGGCGGCAGTGGTAACTGGGCTCCAGCGCGCGGATCATTTCATGTACGGCCGCTACGTCGAGCCGTTCGCCCTACTCTTCCTTGCTGCGGGCATTGCTGCCCTTCCCGAGCTCGCAGATCGTCGTCTCTTGGCGCGTAGCTGGCTGCTACTGTCTGGCGCCCTCATCGCTGTCTTGTCGGTATCGCTCTATGTTTTCGTGCCGAAGGCGATATGGAGCCACCCACTCGTCGCTATCAACGTGACAGGTGTCCTGGGGGCGATCAAGCTGTTTGGCGGCGTTCAGGTCATCTGGTTGGGCGGCGCCGCCATCGTCGGCATGACGGCATTGGTCGGCCTGCAGGTGCTCGGTAGATATGCGAGTGTTGTGGGCCTCGTCGTGTTCTTTCTCGCGGCGGCCATCCCGGGGGTTCAGGCGCACAAACGTTGGGCCCATGGAGGCAACGGCTACGCCGATCGTCCTGCAGCCATGGCAGATCTCCTCGAGAAGATGGGAATCCGCAAGGTCGAGGTCTGTTGTGCGGAGCCACTGAGCCACCTTGGGACGCCGTGGCTCGCGAGCACGACGGCGTTCGTCGCTCGGCCCGGGAAGCAGTGGTCCGAGCAACCTGGGATCGGCCTTTCGCCCGACAAGGAGAGGCCTCGTCATGCGCGGGTGGTGCTGCCC
>JBOGIN010000910.1:0-4979 GCA_050742275.1 Vicinamibacteraceae bacterium | reverse complement strand
ACATAGAGCAGCCGCTTCGTCTCTTCGCGATTGCGGCGCTGCTCGAGCGCCTCCACGGCGCGGTCGCCGGGGCCGACGGCAACGGCCGATGCCCCATCGCCGCGATCCAGCACCAGACGCACCGGCTCCGGCAGGCCGCCTGTCCCACGCGCCAGGTTCACGACGAAGACAATCGGAAACTCGAGACCCTTGGCGGCATGAACCGTCATGAGGTTGACAGCATTTTCCGCGTCAACCATGGCGTTCGACTCATCACCCGCAGAGAGGCGATCGAGGTGATCGGCAATGCGTCCGAGCGTGGCGTATCCGCGGTTTTCAATGCGGCGGATGAGGCCGCGGAGCTTCTTGATGTTCTCACGCGCCTGCGCGCGCCGCGGTCCCTGCCACTCGAACGCATACGCCGCCTCGCTCACGATGCTGTCGAGCAGCTCCGCCTGTGGGACCTGATCGACACGCGCCAGCCACCGCGGCACGCTCTGTCGCACCTGCCGGAGCACCTGTTGATCCTCTTCGTCGAGATCGGCCATCACAGGCGGCGGCTCTGGGTCGGCGAGCGCAGACGCGAGCCGCGGAGCGAGCATCCGCAGAGCGCGATCTGACAGGCGGACGATGCGCGACCGGAGGAGCGCCGCGGCACGCAGCGACGACTCGGGTGCGGCCAGGTATCGAATGAGGGCGATGAGGTCCTTGATTTCGTCGGTGTCGTAAAAGCCAAGCCCCTTGTACACGTACGCCGGAATGCCGCGCACGTCGAGCGCCGCCTCGAACTCGCGGTGACTCTCGCGCGAGCGAAAGAGAATCGCCACATCGCCGGCGCGTGCCGGCCGCCACATCTTTGTCTGTCGATCCCGCACCTCCGCCTGGCCGAGGAGCCGTGCGATTTCATCGGCGACCGCAGCCGCGCAGGTCTCCGCGGTCTCGGCAACAGCCAGGCCAACGGCAGGCTCGGAATCAGGATTCGGGATTCGGGATTCACCGCTCGACTCGCGTCGCTCGCTCGGGGATTCGGGAAACGGCAAACGTGCCTGCCCCGTCGTCGCTCGCGCAGGCGAGTGAGAGGGGGAAACGGGAAAATGGTCCTCCGGGCGATAGCGGAATCGGTCCGCGTCGGAGCCCCCTTCATCCATGGCCGCGAACAGATCATTGGTGAACGCGAGCAGCGCTGGGCGAGAGCGAAAGCTGTAGGCAATTGAGTGCCGAACGTCGCGCGCACCCGACCGCAACCCGGCAATCTCCCGCGCCGCCTCGTCTAGCAGCCCAACCTCCGCGTCGCGAAAGCGGTAGATGGACTGTTTGCGATCGCCCACGAGGAAGAGCGATGGCAGAAGCGGTGCGTCGTGCACGAGGCCGAATCCCTCGCCCCACGACTGCACGAGCAAGGAAACGAGCTGCCACTGCAAGCGGCTCGTATCCTGGAACTCATCGACGAGGACATGGTGATAGCGCGATTCCAACCTGTAGCGACTTTGCGAGAACTCGTCCATCTGCCGCAGCAGATCGACGGCATGCGTCAACACCTCGGAGAAGTCGAGCGCGCTGTGCGCCTGGAGGGTGCGGCGATACTGATCGAGCGCCACGCCAAAGATTCGTCGGATGCCGCGTGCCAAGACGATATTGAGGGAGCGATCGAAGCAATCGAGGGCGCGGATCACGTGTGGCGTCAGATCCGCGTGCATGGCGCTGTGGCGCTGATAGGCGGCAGCCGTGTCATGATCGCGTGCAGGGTAGGGTGGTCGCTGCCGGGGGTTACCGTCGCGCGTGACATAGTACGCTCGCAGGTCATCTGCGAGCGCCCGCACCTCGGTAGGCCGATCGAGCTCTCCTCGTACGAGGCGGCTGAGATCGTGAGCGAGAAGCGCAAATCGCGGCTGCGCGCCCGGGCCGTCCCTCAGCCACTGGTTCAAGGGGTCAGGGGAGGCGAAGACATGGTGCAGCTCCGCAACCAGGTCAGCCGCTGCCTGCTCGCTCGTCAGATTGCGAGACGAGGCCCGCAGGTAGCCGTCGAGCGCCTGCTTCGCCACCGCTCGCCGCTGGAGCAGGTGCGCCAGGCCGCGTCGGAGGCGATTCAGCGACAGGCGCGCAAAGACGAGGGCAACGTCCTCGTCCGTGCGAGCACGCATCTGACACACACGCAGCGCGTGATCCAGCGCCTCCTCGACGAGCCGCGCAACCTCCGTCTCGTCCGCAAGCGTGAAGCCGGGGTCGAGGCCCGCCTCCAGCGGGAACTCGCGCAGCAGGGAGAAGCAAAACGCATCGATCGTGCTGATGCCGATGTCGCCGAGCCGATCGCGCAGCGCCAGCCAGCGCGTGCGGTCCCCCCGGCCGCCCGAATACGCGGCACGCCGCAGCTCGTCGACAATGCGCTCTCGCATCTCGGCAGCGGCCTTGCGCGTGAACGTGATGGCGAGAATGTGCTTCGGATCGACGCCGGCGCGCAGCAGGTTCAAGTACCGTCCCACCAGGACCGTCGTCTTGCCGGTCCCTGCCGAGGCCTCGAGCACGACGTTGTTCTGGGGATCAATGGCAAACGTGCGCGCCGCCGCATCCGGCAAGCCGCCCTCCCCCTGATCCCTAGATCCCTTGCCCCCTAGATCCCTTGGCCCCTTGATCCCTTGCTCCCTAGATCCCTTGATCCCTTGCTCCCTTGAGGAATCACTCATCGCCGACGTAGTCCTTTCGGCAGACGGTCGGAAAGGGGCAGTACACGCAGAGAAACGGTTCGGCGGGCGCCACGCGAAAGTCACCTCGTTCGATGGCGTCGACCGCGGTGAGGAAGCGCTCGGTCGCCTCCTCGAGGACCCGCGTGCGAGGCGAGGTGTCGATTCGTGCCTGAGGCGAGGCGCCGGTTCGCGCGCCAGACGTCGTTCCGGGCCGAACGACCGGCACGTTCGGCTCGGGGAGACCCAGGGCGAGATAGCCCGCTTCGGCCACCTGCCACCTGCCGCCACGCTCGCGAGCCAGTTGCTGTTCCAGGCAGATACCGTAGATCTGTGGCTGCAGCGCAAGGTCGGTCCGTGGAGCGCGTCCGATCTTGTAATCGATGACACGCAGCCATTGCTCTTCCGCCGGCGTTCCCACGCCCACGGCGCGCGCCGGCCGGACGAGGTCGACACGGTCCACCACACCACGCACGGCCACCGACCGTGGCGCGTTGTCCTTCTCGAACAGATAGCGCCCTTCGATGGAGTGCTCGACCAGGCGCTCGGTGACCCGGCCCGGCCGCGCGATCTCGGCGCGCAGGATGCGATCGATGAGGCCGGTCGACACCGCCGTTCCCTGGAAGCGCTGCCGTTCGAGCGTTCGGTCCGGCTCCGGAAGCCGCGCGAGCGCCGCATCGACGACCTCGGTCAACGCCTGGCGCGCGCGCGGCATCGACTCGACGGTCAGCTCTGACCGCCAGGGCACGCGCGCGAAGAAGTCGCGGAGTACCTGGTGCAACAGGCGACCGCGCTGCAGCGCCGAAAGGCCTGGCTCTTCCTCGACATCCGGCTCGAGCGCGAGCTCGTTGACCGCGAAGTACTTGAAGGGGCATTGCAGATACCGCTCGACCGCCGTCACCGAGTAGAGGTGGGACTCAGTCACAGAAGTCTCAGTGCGGGATAGTTGGCCTCCCTCGGGTTGCGGCCGCTCATCGGGTCCGGTCTGCCCGCGGAAACGTGGGTCGGTCGATGCCCGTCGCGAGAGTCGCAGTGCGAGCCAAGCGGAAGCCTCTCCCTCGACGGCGCTGGAGACGACAGGCGCGAGCGACAGCGCCTCGTCCGCCGACACGCGCATCTGCGGCGACGCCGGGCGGACTATCGGCGTATCGAGATCGTCGAGCTCCTCGAGCAGCGCCGACGGACGGACCAACGCGTCCTGTTCGAGGAGAAAGCTCGACACGGAGAGCCGATCCTGCGGCAGTCCCATGAGATCGTGAAACGCCGCACGTGCCGCGGCGAGCCGATCCGCCTCGCGCGGCCATCCGAGATCGATCAGCAGCGATGCGGGATAGAAGACGTTGCGCGTCGGCGCCTCCGGCCACTCGCCATCGACGAGCCCCGCGAGGTGCACTGACGCGAACTCGCCATACCGGGCCGCGTCGGCGTCGACGAGATGGAGCCCGTCACGCCCCGTTCGCGGCATGAACGTCTGTGCTTCGATCCAGCGGTGCAAGACGGCCGCCAGGTCTACGAGCTTCACCGGCTCGTCATGGAAGTCACGGTGCGCATCGCGAAGCGCTTCGAGCGCCCCGACGATGGCCGCCCGCGCACGAAGCTGCCGCGGCCGGTCCCCTTCGAGCGCGCCAGGCCGTGCGTGCCGCTGCAGGAAATCCAGCAGCTCCTGCAGGTGCGCGGACGGGGGCGCATCCGACTCCAAGCTTCCAAGCTCCGAGGCGGCCAGTGCCGCGGCGCCTGCCGCACGGGCGGCACGGATCTCCGCCGGCCGCGCTCCGGGGCGGGACGCATCGGCCGACCAGCGGTCCGCGAGTCTGCACAGATGGTCGAGCCCGCCGAGATATGCCGCATCGACGAGCGCGCGGTCGAGGGCAGCGACGTCGTCACCCGTGACCGGCTGTTGGTCTTCGTCGACGAACAGGAAGTGCGGCGACCGCAGCAGCGCCACGATGGCGACCCGCACGAATCCAGACGACACCGCCTCGAGCACCACGTCGAGCGCCGCCGCGTACGGCTCGGATGCGAGCGGCAGCGCGTCGAAGGCCTGGCAAGGGATCCCGGCGCCGCCCAGGACCTGCCGCGCAAGATAGAGATACGGAAGCGGCCGGTTGTAGACCAGTGCGACGCCATCGAGCGGCAAGGGGCGAGGGGCAAGGGACGAGAGAGGAGGAGGGTCGAAGGACGAGGGTTCCGCGGGTGGGGGGTCGCTCTTGGGGAGGCCGGCGGCCTTGAGGCGGCGCGCGAACAACAGCAGCTCTTCCTCGCGGTCGCGGCTGGTGAACCAGCGAGCGCTCGTCTCCTCGGGCCTCGCGCTCTGTGGTGGCG
>JBOGIN010000909.1:0-7047 GCA_050742275.1 Vicinamibacteraceae bacterium | reverse complement strand
TGGCACGTTTCACGCGTTCGGGAAGATAGCCAGAGGTCTCGGACACGTCCTCCGTGGAGTAACCGGTGATCGCCGCGAACGTCGTATTCAGCCGGTTCCAGTCTTCCAGACGAACAGGCGAGATGTTGGGAGACGAGGACCGCTCCTGCGTCTGGCTCACGCGCATCAGGCGATCGGCGTCAGGAAAGGGCAGCGGTCGCAGCAGCACCGTGTCGACCGCCGAGAAGACCGCGCTGTTGGCGCCGATGCCCAGGGCCAGCGTCAGCACCACGGTCGCGGTAAATGCAGGCGTCCGCGCCAGCGCGCGGACCGCGTAGCGGAGGTTGCGGCGACGGCCGTCCATCCAGGCTGCGACGTCGACGTCGCGCGTACGCTCGGCCTGAACCATGGCGTTGCCGAACTGCCTGCGCGCGCGGCGCATCGCTTCTTCGGCGCTCACACCTTCGGTCCGCAGTTGGTCGGCACGCTCGGCAATGTGGAAGGAGAGCTCGCGGTCGATATCGCGCTCGATCCGCCCCGCGCGTAACCCATTCCACAGACGTCGGAGTCGGGACATCGCAGCACCTCGACACCAAGCCATCTATACCTATCTAGCTTTGCCTTGATGCTACCAGCTCGCGTGGCGGAGATCCAGCCTGGGGACTTGCGTGGATACCGCAATCGATAAGCTGCCACATTCGTAGGACGATGTTATGATCGTTGTATGAGCTCCAAGCAACGGCTCTCGGCGTCCATCGACGCCGATCTCCTGGAGGCAGCGCGGACGGCAGTGGCCGACGGCCGTATCTCAACCGTTAGCGCGTGGGTCAACGAGGCATTGCAGCGGCAGGCGGAGCACGATCGCAGGATGCGAGCGCTCGATGACTTCCTCGCCACCTACGAAGCGGAGCACGGCCCTATTACCGACGACGAGATCCACGCTGCCAGCCGCCGAGCGCGCGCACGAGCGCTCGTGGCTCGGGGATCGCGGCGGTCATCATCACGGCGGCGACGTCCCGCCGGAGCGCCCTGATGCTCGTGCTCGACGCGGGCGCGCTCGTGGCGGTCGAGCGAACCGATCGCGACCTCATCGCCATGATCAAGCGGGAGCGACGCGCCGGCCGGGCCCCAGTGACACACGGAGGCGTCATCGGCCAGGTCTGGCAAGGCGGCACCGGTCGGCAGGCGAATCTCGCCAGGCTGCTTCCTGGACTCGAGATCGTCGCGCTCGACGAAGAGCTCGGCCGCCGCGCCGGGCTGCTCTTGGGGCGGGCGAGGACAAGCGACGTGATCGACGCTGCAGTCGCACTTCTTGCCGTTGACGGCGACGAGGTCGTGACGTCGGATGCCGAAGACATTCGCCGCTTACTGACCGTGATCGGATCACACGTCGACGTTATTCCCGTCTAACGTGATGCGACCCACACTGACTACTCTTTTGTTGTTGCGCATCGCAAATCCTACGGTCTTGGCGTCTCCATGACGAACGGGCGTCATTGAGGAGCTCGAGGCGTCCGCAGCGCCGCTTGCGAGCGCGCGCACTTCTTCACGTACGCAGTCCGAGGCGCTAGGATGTAGGCTTCCGTCGTCAGTCGTTGGCCCCCTGGTCCAGACAGGCACCCAACAGCCCGCGCCGCGGGGCGTGTGGTAAGGAGCCGGTATGAAGCCCAATGAGTTCTTCGACTTCGCGAAGAAACGCGATGCGGAAATGGTGGATTTGAAGTTCGCCGATCTGCTCGGAACGTGGCAGCACTGCTCGTTCCCGATCGAGACGTGGAAGACCAGCACGTTCGAGGACGGGCTCGGCTTCGATGGATCCTCCATCCGTGGCTGGATGGGGATCCACGAGTCGGACATGTTGGCGATTCCGGACCCCTCGACGACATGCATCGATCCCTTCTTCCAGAAGCCGACCGTCAGCGTGATTGCCGACATCGTCGACCCGATCACCCACGAGGACTTCACACGGGACCCGCGTCACATCGCACGGAAGGCGCAGGCGCATCTGCAGGAGACCGGCATCGCCGACGTCTGCTACATCGGGCCCGAGCCAGAGTTCTTCATCTTCGACGAGGTTCGCTACGAGCAGAACCAGCACAGGGGCTATTACGAGATCGACTCGGTCGAAGGGGCGTGGAACACGGCGCGCATCGAGGAGCCGAACCTGGGCTACAAGCCAAGCTTCAAGGGCGGCTACTTTCCAGTGAGCCCCAGCGACACGTACCACGATTTGCGCGGCGCGATGGTGTACGAGATGCGCAAGATCGGCATCGTCGTCGAGGCGCATCACCACGAGGTCGCCACCGGCGGACAGAGCGAGATCGATATGCAGTACGCGCCGCTGCTGCAGATGGCCGATCAATTCATGTGGTACAAGTACATCTGCAAGAACGTCGGCCGCCGCCACGGTAAGACCGTCACCTTCATGCCGAAGCCGATCTTCGAGGACAACGGCAGCGGCATGCACACGCACATCTCGCTCTGGAAGAGAAAGAAGCCGCTCTTTGCCGGCGACAGGTACGCCGCGCTGAGCGAGCTCGCGCTCCACGCGGCCGGCGGGTTGCTGAGGCATGCGCCGGCGATTCTCGCGTTCGCCGCGCCGACCACCAACTCGTATCGACGGCTCGTTCCCGGCTTCGAGGCGCCGGTCAATCTCGCGCTCTCGGCACGCAACCGCTCGGCTGCAATCCGGATTCCCATGTACTCGAAGAGTCCGAATGCGCGGCGGCTGGAGTTCCGCTGTCCCGATCCGAGCTGCAACGGCTATCTGGCGTGGTCCGCCATGCTGATGGCGATCCTCGACGGCATCGAGAACAAGATCGATCCAGGCGAGCCGCTCGACCGCGATATCTATGAGATGACCCAGGAGGAGCTCGCGAGCACACGGAAGACGCCTGGCTCGCTCGATGAGGCGCTGCAGGCGCTCGAGCAGGACCACGCGTTCCTGACCAAAGGAGACGTCTTCACCGACGATCTCATCAGCACCTGGATCAGCTACAAGCGCCAGAACGAGATCGATCCGCTGCGACTGCGGCCCCATCCGCACGAGTTCTATTTGTATTACGACAATTGAGGCCTTGCCGCACTTCGGGTCCGCCTAAAGGCGGACCCCACATACGAAGAAAGGCCGGCCCTGGTTGACGCGGCTTTGCGCTGTGCGCCGCTCGTCCCGCTCTGCTCCCGCTCGTCCCACGTTCGTTGAAGCCGTGACGCCCTCGGTCGATTCTGTCGTCTGACGTGAGGGGGAGGATCGCATGAGACCAGAGGGCGGCGGAACCGGAACAGGCAATCGGGCGCGGTTACGGCAGGTGGTGCTCCTATCGGCTTTGATGGCAGCCATCGCCGTCAGCGCACGGTCAACAGGAGTCGGAAGTCAGGAAGCGGGAAACCCGAAACGGGAAACGACATACGACCAGTGGCCAGCATACGGCGGCGATCCTGGCGGTACGCGCTATTCAACGCTCGACCAGATCACTCGAGAGAACGTCGAGAGCCTGCGCGTCGCCTGGACCTACCGGACGGGTGAGCTCGGCCAGAACGCGGAATCCGGCGAGTCGCTGACGTTCGAAGCCACCCCCATTCACTTCGATGGACGCCTGTATCTGAGCACATCCTACGGCAAGGTCATTGCCCTGGACCCGGCCACCGGCGCCGAGCTGTGGACCTTCGACGCGAAGGTAGACCGTCGGCTGCGCTATTCCGAGGTCACCTCTCGCGGCGTCTCGTCGTGGCGCGATCCCCGCGCGCAACCGCGCGCCGCCTGTGCTGCCCGCATCTTCGTCGGCACGATCGATGCGCGCCTGATCGCCCTCGATGCCAGGTCCGGGAGACCGTGCGCTGGCTTCGGCACGAACGGGCAGGTCACGCTCACTCAGGGTGTGCATGCGCCTAACCCCGGCAACTACCAGGTGACCTCCCCTCCTGCCATCATCGGCGACCTCGTCATCGTTGGCTCCTCCATCGGTGACAATTGGAACGTCGACACCGGCAGCGGCGTCGTCCGTGCGTTCGACGCGCGAACGGGCAGCGAGCGATGGAGCTGGCAGCCGATTCCTCGCGACAAGGCTCGGGGTGGCACGATCGGCGCGGCCAATGCATGGTCGATCATCTCGGTCGACGCCGAGCGCGATCTGATCTTCGTCCCGACAACGAGCCCCAGCCCCGACTTCTACGGCGGTCTTCGTCCCGGCACGAACGCCGATGCGAGCTCCGTCGTCGCTCTGCGCGGGTCGACGGGGAAGCGCATCTGGGCCTTCCAGACCGTGCATCACGATCTCTGGGACTACGATCTTGCCGCGCAGCCAGCGCTCGTCACCGTCACGCACGACGGGCGGCGGGTGCCGGCGGTGGCGCAGGCCACCAAGATGGGCGCGATCTTCTTGCTCGACCGCTCGACGGGACGACCACTGTTCCCGGTGGAAGAGCGCCCCGTGCCCGGGAGCGACGTCGAGGGGGAGCGCGCCGCCCGCACGCAGCCGTTTCCCGTCAGACCACGCCTCCTGATGCCCATAGGACCTGTCACATCGGAAACGGTGTGGGGGCCGACCGACGCGGATCGCGCCGAGTGCCGCGCGCTCGTGCGCCGATATCGATCCGAGGGCATCTATACACCGCCCAGTCTGAAGGGCACCATCATGTATCCTGGCAACGCCTCGGGGGTGAACTGGGGCAGCGTCGCGTTCGATCCGGTGCGTCAACTGCTGATCGCCAACACGAGCCGCCTCGCGACGCTCGTCCAGTTGCTGCCGCGCGAGGCCTTCGATCGCGAGCGCGCTCACTCGCAAGCGAAGGGCGAAGACTACGAGTACACCCTCCATCGCGGCTCGCCGTTCGGCATGCGCCGGCGGACGCTCTCTTCCTCGAAGCAGGCACCTTGCACGCCGCCGCCGTGGGGCACGCTCACTGCCGTGGACGTGCAGTCTGGCGACGTGCGCTGGGAACGCCCGTTCGGCCGGATCCCTGAAGAGCATCCGCTGCGAGCGCTGCTCGGCGATGAAGAGATCGGCGTGCCGAACGGCGGCGGGCCGCTCGTCACGGCATCGGGCCTCATCTTCATCGGCGCCTCGATGGACCAATACTTCCGGGCGATCGACGTCGAGACCGGCACCGAGCTATGGGCCACGAAGCTGCCGCGCGCGGGCATTGCCACGCCCATGACCTACGAGACGTCGGACGGGCGACAGATGATCGTGACGGCCGCCGGCGGACACGGTAAATTCGACTTGGCGGTGGGCGACTTCGTGGTCGCGTTCGCGCTGCCACGTGGCAAGCGTTGAGGTCGCAAGGGGTCTTTCGATTAGGCCGTCGTCGCGCGGCTTGAAGGCCGCGCGCTACGCGCAAAGGGTGGACAGACTAACGTCATGGCGTCGCACGCGCGTCTCCCGGCGCGGTGGGTGTGGCTTGGTGCGGCCACGCTGTCCGCGCTGCTGCTGTTCGCCTACGACTATCTGGACGATGTCGCCCGGCAGACGGGCATCCCGTTCTATTTCGCGCTCATCGATCAGCTCACTGGCGTATACGGCGCGGCGCTGCTCTTCCCGCTCGTGCGGTGGCACGCACGGCGCTTTCCGCTGCGCGGCAAGACCTGGGTGACGAACCTGATACGTCACGCGGGCGCGCTCGTCCTCTTCTCCGCCGTGCACACCACGTGGAACTGGGTGTCGCGGATCGTGCTGTTCCAGCTGCTCGGGCTCGGCAGCTACGACTACGGTCTGATGTCGGTGCGGTACCTGATGGAGCTTCCGATCGACCCGGGCGCTCTGGCGCTGGAATCTGCCGGATCCCGCCTACCACGGCGCGTATCACTGGGACTGGACGTCGGACGATGAGGCGTACTGGTCCACGGCCTTCGAGCTCTGGGGGAAGTTGATCTTCGAGTTCAACAAGCGCGGCGGGCGCGTCGCGTATGGAACCGACGACAATTACATCTGGGCGACGCCCGGCTTCTCGAACGTGCGCGAGCTACAGCTGCTGCGCGAAACGGGCCTCCACACCCTCGAGGTGCTGCGTGCCGCGACGCACGCGAGCGCCGTGACGCTTCGCGAGCCAAAGCTCGGCCTCGTGCGCCCCGGATTCACGGCAGACCTCGTGATCGTGGATGGCAACCCCGCCTATAATCTTCGGTTCCTGTATTCGTTCGGCGCCCTGACGCTCGACGCGCAGCGCAAGATGCATCGCACGCGCGGGATCGTCCACACCATCAAGGACGGCGTGGTCATCGAGAATGCCAAGCTGATGGCGGAGGTCGAGAAGATGGTGGCCGCATCGAAGAAGGACGAGAAGCCTGACGTCGTGACTGCACCGTTTGTGACGACCGGCTCACAGCCCAGGTGACGTTATCGCTCGAATTCCCGATAGGCGCCGAATCGGGCCAATCTGTCTTCTCCCAGGACCTCAGGAATCGGGTAGCAAGGCTCCTTCAATCTCTTGCAGATCTGCATCCACAGATTGGTTCGGGTATACGTTTGATGGACCTTCTGAAACCGCGTTGCCAACAGGAGCTGCTTTGCCTCGGGCACCTCGCCTTTGTCGATCAAGAGCTGCACTTGCCTTTCACGTATCCATTCATCTGACAGCGCGGCAACGCTGTTGAGCCATCGCTCGCGCTCTGCAAGGGTCTCTTGTCCCATTCGCCGAAGCAGGCGATCTCGCTCGACAACGACCTGTGGATGCAGTTGCACCCACCGTTCACGAATACCGGCATACGCGTTGGCAGCGGCTCGCAGGTCGCCTCTTGCCTCGAGCAGTCTTGCCAAGAGCGCCTTGCCGACACCGTTCTCACACGTCGCTAGCACACGTATGACCTCTTCGGTATTCCCCGTGCCCGCCAGCCATGCTCCGTGATGGAACCTCCACAGATCCGCGTCGTCTCCCTCGGCACTCTCGCTCGCCCATTCGAGGGCCGGGCCGAGGTCTCCCATGCCGGACGGAGCCCAGTGGTTTTCGTGGACCGGAGGCGGATCGGGCGGCGCGCCCTTCGCCTCGAACACCTTCAGCAGCGCGCTCCAAATCTTCACCTCCGCGGGTCTCGCCCACTCGAACAGCGGTACATCCCGCACCGGCCTGAGA
>JBOGIN010000908.1:0-2445 GCA_050742275.1 Vicinamibacteraceae bacterium | reverse complement strand
GATCGTGGACATAGCCAGCGCCGCCGTGGAGCAGATCGCCGAACAGGCCGGCCTTGACCATGTTGAGCACCAGTAACTCGCTGCGGCCGTAGCAGCAGTTCTCGAGCATGATGCAGTGGCGTCGTGTCTGCTCGGATGTGTCGACCAGCGTCCAGCATTCCTCGAGCGTCTCCGCCGCCGGCACCTCCACCGCCGCGTGAATGCCGTTCTTCATGGCGGCCACCGCCATCGGCACGTGCCAGTCCCACGGCGTGGCGATGTAGACGGCATCGAGATCGTCGCGCGTGCACATGCGCTCGTAGTCGCGCTCGCCGGTGGTGTACAGCTCGGGGGCCTTGAAGCCCTTCTTCTCGACGCTCGCGCCTGCCTCTCGGGCCTTGTCCGCCACGACGTCGCAGATGGCTTTGATCTCGACGCCGTCGATCGCAAGCCAATTGTCGAGCATGCCGCCACCACGTGCGCCAACGCCGATCAGGCCGAGACGCACGGTCGGCCGCCGCTCGAAGCGCACACCAATCATGCTGGTCTGGCCCGCCTTGCGCGCCGCCGCGGCCTGCCCGGTCGTCTGGACCGGCCTCGCCATCGCCAGACCGGCGCCCGCCATCGTCATCGATTTCAAGAGAGCGCGGCGCGAAGGCCGCATCCGAGGTCGTTGTCTCTTGCCGCTCATGGTGTGGCTCCTCGATTATCCCGATAGCGGAATGTATCACGGGGGAGGGATCAAGGCATAAGGGATCGAGGGGCCCCAACTTTCTCAAAGTGCTACACTTGACGGGTTGTATGGCAGGCGTCAGGCTTCACCGGACGATCGGCGTCAAAGTGGGGAGTGTGCAGGTAGGCGGAGGTGCGCCGGTGGTCGTGCAGTCGATGACCAGCACCGAGACCGCCGACGTCGAAGCCACGGCAGATCAATGTCTGGCCCTGGCGGAAGCAGGATCAGAGCTGGTGCGGGTTACCGTGAACCGTCCCGAGGCGGCAGTCGCCGTTCCGGAGATCAAGCGGCGACTCCGCGATGCCGGTTGCAGCGTGCCGCTCATCGGCGACTTCCATTTCAACGGCCACCTGCTCCTCACGCGTCACCACGATTGCGCCAAGGCGTTGGACAAGTACCGTATCAACCCGGGCAACGTGGGCAGCGGCCGCCGCCGCGACGACAACTTCACGACCATCTGCGAGGTCGCGCGCGACAACGACACGCCCGTCCGCATTGGCGTCAACGGCGGCTCTCTGAATCAGGAGCTCGTCATCCAACGCATGCAGGAGAACACCGACGGCCGTCTCGGGAAGTCTTCGGACGAGATCATCAACGACTGCATGATCGAGTCGGCGCTGCGATCGACAGAGCTGGCCATCGACGCGGGACTCCGCGAGGATCAGATCATCATCTCCTGCAAGGTGTCACGCCCAGTCCACCTGATCGACGTGTACCGCCGCCTGGCGCGCGAGACGAGGCAACCGCTCCACCTCGGGCTGACCGAAGCCGGGATGGGCATCAGAGGACTCGTGTGGTCGGCATCGGCGATTGGCGTGCTGCTGAACGATGGGATCGGCGACACGATTCGCGTGTCGCTCACGCCGCGGCCTGGAGGTGATCGGCGCGACGAAGTCTACGCCGCGTGCGAGCTGCTCCAGGCGCTCGGCTTGCGCTCGTTCGCACCGAGCGTGACCGCCTGCCCGGGCTGCGGCCGAACCACGAGCACCACCTTTCAGGAGCTTGCCGAGCGCATTCAGAGCCACATTCGAACGCAGATGCCGGCCTGGAAGCAGGAGTTCGAAGGCGTCGAAACCCTGACCCTCGCCGTCATGGGCTGCGTCGTCAATGGCCCTGGAGAGTCGAAAGCCGCAAACATCGGGATCAGCCTGCCGGGCACCGGCGAAGCGCCAAACTGCCCTGTTTACATCGACGGTCAGCATGCGGTGACGCTGCGCGGGACGTACGACGAACTCGCAACCGCGTTCGGGAAGCTCATCGACGACTACATCGCGTCCAAGTATCCGCGCCGGGCGCGAGCTGCGGTGGTTGACGCCTCGTAGCTTCGCCGCTACCGTCGCCGACGAGCGTCGACGAACGACTTCACCGACAGCACCACGAAAACCCCCGTGAGGAGGGCCATGATCGACTGCGATACGACGGCGGCCGGTCGCGCGACATCCCCTCCTTGGAGCACCGCCGGCAGGCTTGCCAGCGCGGAGACCGTGGCGAGGAAGCCCACGAGTCCGACGACGACCGCGGCGTGCATCGCGTGCGGCCGCCGGCGCTCGTTGCGTGCGACGACCGCGAGCACCCACAACAGGATGCCGAACGCCGCGGGAATGAGCGCCGTCAGGCTCACGCCCGCCGTCGCCGAATACCCGAAGACACCAAGTAAGACGAGCAGCACGCCCACGATGCGCGCCGTGGCAACCACCATGCACCTCCGCTGATGAAAGGCGGACCGACCCCGG
>JBOGIN010000907.1:0-2718 GCA_050742275.1 Vicinamibacteraceae bacterium | reverse complement strand
GCCTGGCGCAGGAGGCGCCGCAGGCGTTCGTCAACGCCCGCATCATCCCCATTGCCGGCCCCGTCATCGAGCGCGGCGTGCTCGTCGTGCAGGACGCGAAGATCCTGGCCGTGGGCCCAGCCTCCTCCGTGTCGGTGCCGGATGGGGCGAAGCGGCACGACCTCGACGGCAAGACGATCATGCCGGGTCTCGTCGACACGCACAGCCACATCGGCGGCGGCTCGGGCGGCGATCGCTCCGCGCCGATTCAGCCGGACGTGCGCATCCTCGACGCCATCGACGTCAGGAACACCGGAATTCGCCGCGCACAGGCCGGTGGAATCACAACGGCCAACGTGATGCCAGGCTCCGGACACCTGCTCAGCGGCCAGACCGTGTATCTCAAGCTGCGGCGCGGCAACACGATCGACGACCTGCTCATCCGCGACAAGGAGGGTCGCATTGCCGGTGGTTTGAAGATGGCGAACGGCACGAACTCGATCGACGAACCACCCATTCCTGGAACGCGCGCGAAATCGGCTGCGCTCGCGCGCAAAGCGTTCGTCGCGGCACTCGACTATCGCGACAAGTTGAAGCGTGCCGGAACCGACGCCGACAAGCGTCCCGCACGGGATCTCGGCCTCGAGACGCTTCTCGAAGTGCTCGACGGCCGGCGGGTCGTTCACTTCCATACGCATCGCCACGACGACATCCTCACCGTCATACGACTCTCCAAGGAATTTGGATTCACACCGGTCCTGCAGCACGTGTCCGAAGGGTGGAAGGTAGCCGACGAGATCGCCAAAGCGGGCCTTGCCTGTTCGGTCATCGTGCTCGACTCACCCGGCGGGAAGATCGAAGCCAAGGACGTCTCGCTCACGACCGGCGCGGTGCTGGACAAGGCGGGCGTCCTCGTCGGCTTTCATACCGATGACTACATCACCGATTCACGGCTCTTCCTTCGCTCCGCGGCGCTGGCGGTCCGCGCCGGCATGACACGCGACAGCGCGCTCGAAGCGCTCACGATGGCTGGTGCGCGGATGCTTGGCCTCGATCAGCGCATCGGATCGCTCGAAGCGGGCAAGGACGCCGACTTCATCGTGCTCTCAGGCGATCCGCTGAGCGTGTACACGCACGTCGAGCAGACCTGGATCGAGGGACGCAAGGTCTTCGATCGGTCGAGCGCCGAGGACCGTCTCTACGCGGTCGGAGGCTACGGCGCGAGCCGAGACGACGAGGTTCACGTCGAGCTGGAGGAGGAGGCGCGCTAATGCGGGAATCAGGATTCAGGACTCGGGATTCGGGAAACAGGAAACAGGAAACGGCCCTTCGACTCGCTTCGCTCGCTCAGGCCCATTCGAGACCATGGGTGGGCACGGCCGCAGTGGCGATGGTGGGAGCGCTCTGTGCCGGCGCGGCCCACGCGCAGGTGGCGGTGCGCGCCAAGACCGTCCACACGATGGCTGGCGCCGCAATCGAGAACGGTGTCGTGCTGATTCGCAACGGCAAGATCGAGCGTGTCGGTCCGGCGTCGGGAATCTCCATCCCCTCGGACTATCGCGTGCTCGACGCGGAGGCGGTCACGCCTGGTCTCATCGACGCGCACTCGGTCGTGGGGCTGGCCGGCTATCTGAATCAACCCCAGGACTCCGATCAGCTGGAGACGTCGGCGCCGATTCAACCGGAGCTGAGAGCCATCGACGCGTTCAACGCGCGAGAGCGTCTCGTCGAGTGGCTCCGCGGCCTCGGTGTCACGACCATCCACACCGGTCACGCGCCTGGTGCGCTCGTTTCCGGTCAAACGATGATCGTCAAGACGACCGGTGAAGAGACAGAGGCGCCCGTCGTCGCTCCGACGGCGATGATTGCGGCCACGCTGGGCAGCGCGGGGCTGGCCGAGGAAGACAAGTCACCAGGCACGCGTGCGAAGGCGGTGGCGCTGCTCCGCGCAGACTTCATCAGGGCGCGGGAATACCTCGCGAAGCAGAAGAACTCGAAGGAGCCGCCAGAACGCGATCTGAAGCTGGACGTGCTGGGACGTGTGCTGCGCAAAGAGCTTCCACTGCTGGTGACGGCGCAGCGGGAGACCGACATCACCGCGGCGCTGCGCATCGCAAAGGAGTTCAACATCCGCGTCGTGCTCGATGGCGCCGCCGAAGCGTACCTGGTGACCGATGCCATCAAGGCCGCCGGCGTTCCGGTGATCCTGCATCCCACCATGGCGCGTGCCACCGGGGACCTGGAGAATCTCAGCATGGAAACGGCCGCCACGCTCCGCAAGGCTGGCATCCTGCTGGCGTTGCAAGCCGGCTACGAGGGCTACGTGCCCAAGACGCGCGTCGTGCTCTTCGAGGCCGCGCTGGCGGCCGCCAACGGTCTCACGCGCGAAGAGGCGCTGGCGACCATCACCATCGACGCCGCACGCATCCTCGGGGTGGACAAGCGGCTGGGCTCGCTGGAGGCTGGCAAGGACGCCGACCTGGCGCTCTTCGACGGAGATCCGCTCGAGTACACGACGCACGTCACGGGCGTGCTGATCGACGGACGGGTGGTGAGCTCGGAGACGCGTTGAGCCAGGCGCGTTACACCGTCGGTGAATCGCGTAGCGGCGGTCTTGGACCGCGCGGCCTAAAGGCCGCGCGCTACGTACGAATGTGGGAATTCCCGTAGCGCGCGGTCTTTAGACCGCGCGGCCTGAACGCCGCGCGCTACGTACTGATGCCATGACAAGGACCCTCT
>JBOGIN010000906.1:0-3430 GCA_050742275.1 Vicinamibacteraceae bacterium | reverse complement strand
GGAGGGGCTTGCCGTCGTTGGCCGCCAGGCGACGCTGAAGTCGAGTCATCGCGAATGGAACCGAATGATTGCGCCTCAGAACCCTTGAGAGCGAGAAACTTGATTCATCGTGTCAAGTTTCGAGCTCTCGAGTGAGCGTCGGGGAGTGCGGCCAGAGGCCGCAGTCCGCTAGAACGACACGCGCGCACCGACCTGCATCGTGCGCGTGGAGACCGAGTTGAGCGTCCCGAAATCGTCGGCGTCGATCTCGCTCACCAGGCCTCCGTAGTTCCGCGTGTTGAGCGCGTTGAACATGTCGGCGCGCACCTGCAGCCGATAGCGGCCGATGTGAAAGTTACGTGCGAGGCCGAGATCCAGATTGTACGTCGCCAGCTCACGCGCCGCGTTCCAGCCGAGCTTGCCCGGGCGAATCTGGGCGCCGCTGGCTTCGGACAGCGGCACCCGCTCGAACGCCGCAGGGTTGAGATACTGCAGCGTATCGCGCCAGTCGGACAGCACCATGTCGCCGCCGGCGTAGTCCGGCCGGGAGGAGTCGTACGCCGACTCGTCGTCGAGGATGTTGACGGGCTGGCCGCTGCGCGCCGTGAAGATGCCCGAGACCTGCCAGCCGCCCACGAGACCGCGCACCCATGGGCTCGGGCCCATCGGAGCGAGCTCGTAGATGACGTTCGCGACGATGCGATGGCGGACGTCCCACTCGCTGGGGCCCCACTCGGCCTCCAGATCGAAGGTTTCCTGCGGCGACGACTCGAGCAGGAGATCACCGCCGCCGTACGACATGCTCTTGCTCAGCGTGTAGCTCGCCCCGAATCCCAAGCGGTCGGCGAACCGCCGGCGCAGGCTCAGTTGGAGGCCGTTGTACTCGCTCGAGTTCGAGGCGTCGTACCAGTCGAACTGCGCGAAGCCCGCATAGGGACGAACGCCCGTGAGCCGATCGGGCCGATTGACCTCCCAGACCGTGTTGAGATTGTCCCCGCGGCTGCCGGTGTAGCCGACCTCGAGGCTGTATTGCGTTCCGAGCTGTCGCTCGAAGATCGCGCTCCACTGCGTGCTGTAAGGGTTGGGGAAGTTGGGAGAGATCGAACGTGTGCCCCAGAGCTCCGCCGGCCCTTGCAGCAGATCCTCCACGTCGGCGTTGCCGAGCGGAAAGCGGATGCCCAGATCGAGAGAGTCCTGCCGGCTGGTGTTCACGCGAAACTGCTGGTCGGCCGAGTTGAGCACGACGTCGATCGGACCGCCGAAGAGCGGGTGGGGGCTGACGAAGAGGCCGACGCCTCCACGCAGCACCGAGCTGGCGTCGATCGACCAGGCGATGCCGATGCGGGGCGAGACGCTGTTGAAGTCCCCCTCGTACAGGGAATCCGGCGGACGGAGTGGTCCGGTGCCAAACGGAACGTCCCGATTGAAGAGGCGCCCGTCACGCTCCTCGGGCACCGTGAAGTAGTCGTAGCGAAGACCGACGTTCACGACGAGCGACGAGCCGAGGCGGATATCGTCCTGGAGGAAGCCGCCGAGCTGCGACGTCGTGAGACGGAAGTCGTCCAGGCCAAACGTGAACTCGCCGCCGTTGGGGATGTTGGCGTAGAAGTCGTCGAGGGAGCTGTACTCGTAGCCGGGAATCTGGAAGTTCTGACGGCCCGCACGCTGGTGCACGAGGCCGAAGCCCGCTTTCAGCGAGTGTCGTCCCCGCGTCGTGGCGACCACCTGATCGAAGCTGAAGAGCCAGCCCCGCTTCAAGAACAGCTCGCCCCCGCCGAGATCGACGCCCGACACGTCGACGTTCGGGTGACCGAGCGTGTAGAGCTGGTCCACGCGATCGATGTTGCTGCGGTTCAGACCTGCCCGCGTCTCGAAAATCCAGTCGGTCGCCGCATGCGTGAAGGCCATGGTCGCCGAGTCCTGCTGCCCGCTGAACGTGCGCGGGTTGGCCTCGATGACGCGCGGGTCGGTGCGCTCTGGACGTCCACCCGAATAGCGCGCGTTCAAGCGGTTGGCCGGCGACAGCGTGGCGTCCACGCGTGCGGTCACGTGGTCGTCGTCGCGCGAGTCCGGCCTGAGCGCTTGAAACCGCGCCGTGCGCGCCCCGGCGTCGTACGGCTCGGTGGGATCGGGGAACAGCGCGAAGAACGATTCGTACACCGGATTGGCGGCGAGCGCTTCGGCCCTCCACTCGGGGGTCGGCACGTTCTCCCGCTGCAGCGACATCTCGTCGGAGCGGACCCCCTCGTAGGTGCCGAAGAAGAAGATCCGATTCCGGACGAGGGGACCGCCGAGCGAGCCGCCGAACTGGTTGAATCGCTTGTCGGGCGCCTCATCGACGAAGGGGTTCGCGGCGTCGAGCTCGTCGCGCTGGTGGTTCTCGAAGAGGCTGCCGTGGAACGTGTTCGAGCCGCTGCGCGTGATGATGTTGACGTTGCCGGACATCGTCCCGCCGAACTCGGCCGACGCGATGCCGCTGCTGACGCTGATCTCGGCAATCGCCTCGGTGCTCACGCCGTTGATCGTGTTGAAGCCCTGGTAGGCGCCGATCGACGGCGCTTCGGCGTCGCTCGAGCCGTTGGTGCCGTCGATCGTCAGGCTGACGCCCGATGGCGGCAGGCCGTTCATGACCGCGCCTTCTCCTTCGAGCACGGTGGACGAATCGAGCTCGAGCAGCTGCGACCAGTCGCGCCTGCCGACCGGCAGCTCGAGGAGCTGCTCGTCCGCCACGACGTCCTGGAGCTGCGCGTTGGCGCGGTTGATGAGCGGCGTGGCCGCCGTTACGTTGACGGCGTCGGTGAGGTCCCCTACTGCGAGCGAGATCGCGAGGCTGACGGTCTGGCCCGCGGAGAGCTCGAGGTCCTGGACGTGCTCGGCAAAGCCTTCGAGCGTCACACGCAGCGTGTAGCGGCCGACGGGGAGGAAGTTGATGGTCACTTCACCCCGGTCGCTCGTCACGTCGGTCCAGACGGCCGCCGTGGTCTCGTTCGTGAGCGTGACGCTCGCGCCCGGCACGACGCCGCTGGTCGCGTCGGTCACTCGTCCGTACACCGTTGCGGTCGTTACTTGCGCGGCCGCCCCCGTGCTGTAGGCGAGCATCGCCGCCGCCGCCGTCGTCGCGAAGATTCCCCTCATCGCTCCGCTTCCTCTCTCTGGCCGCGTCCTGTGCGTGGTCGGCCGACCGGCGCGTGTGAGCCACGCTCGCAAGGCACCGCGACGCGCCGGCGTCCCACCGGGATCATGCGGGACACGAGCTACTGTGTTTCAAAAGTGTCTTCATCGTAGCCATGTCTTGAAAAATGTCAATACGTATTTTCGTAACTGTCGCCGCCGCGTCGGAAAACGAGCGCGTCATCTCGCCTCGGGCCGGTCGGGGGCGAGGGGTGGCGCGAGCCTCTTGCCGGCGGCCGGTAGGTGAAAGCGCCCGGCGCGATACCTGATGGCACTAATA
>JBOGIN010000905.1:0-3505 GCA_050742275.1 Vicinamibacteraceae bacterium | reverse complement strand
CCGTAGAGCAATGTCTCGACCAAACGCGCGGCCCATAGCGTTATTGCCCCGCCGACGGCGACGCCGAGCAGCACGAGACCTGCGAGGCGGCCGAGCACCATGCGCACGATGCCCGCCGGCGTCGGCGGGGGACATTCCCGACCGGATGTTGTCCGCAATGTGCAGTCGCAGATGGCTCTCGAGCTCGTCGGCGAGCTGACGGTCCCGCCGCGCCCCGGTGAACGAGCCGAACAGCCGCCAAACGGCTGCGCGAAGCCTTCTCATATGGGATAGTCATAGAGATGATGGCATAACTCGGCGCGGCTTAGCAACCCGAAAGGTACTCGGTTCTTTTTCCCGGCGAGAGCAGGTACAGTCAGACGATGAAACCGGCGGGTGAGGGGAGACGCATGGGCGGGTGGTGTGTTCAGCGGACGCGTGCATTGGGCTGCATGATCGGCGGCGCACTAGCGCTCGCCTGCTCACAGCCGGTGGCCGAGACCGCCACGAGCGCCCCAGACGAGCAGTATCGAGCAGAGGTCGAGCGCTTTCGCGCAGACCGAGAGGCCTCGCTGAAGTCAGACGAGGGATGGCTCAGCGTCGCTGGCTTGTTCACGCTCGAGGAGGGCGCATGGAAGATCGGATCGGCGGACGCCAACGACATTGTCCTTCCGGACGCGGCGGCGCCGCTCGTCGGGACCGTAGAGCGCAGCCGCGGTCGCGTCTTCGTCACGCTTGCCGAGGGCGTCACGCCCAAGCTGAATGACGAGCCGGCGCCCGAGGCATTCGAGCTGCGGCCGGCGCAGGACGGTCAGCCCGCCGACCGGTTGCGGCTCGGTCGCCTGACGCTGTTTCTGCACCAGAGCGGGCCGCGGCTGGCGCTCCGCCTGCGCGACCCGAGAGGGCCGGTGATGCGCTCTTTCACCGGCATGCGCTGGTTTCCTATCGACGCGCGCTATCGGATCGAGGCGCGATTCATCGAGTACACACCGCCGCGTGAGGTTCCTGGCGTCAACATCCTGGGAGACCCGATCGCGATGCAGGGCATCGGCGAGGCGGAGCTGGAGATCGAGGGCCGCTCGGTGCGCATGCAAGCCTGGGACGATGATGGGCGCGTGTGGTTCGTGTTTCGCGACCGGCTGGCCGGCTGGCAGACCTACGGCATCCGCGAGCTGTATGCCGACGCGCCGAAGGACGGCCGCCTCGTGCTGGACTTCAATCGGAGCTACAACGCGCCGTGCGCGTATAACCCGTACACCACCTGTCCGACGCCGCCGGCACAGAACGTTCTGCGTGATCTGGCGATTCCCGCGGGCGAGCGCATCTATGAAGGCAAGCCGTTGTCATCGAAGGACTGACGACAGTTTTTGGGAAAGACGAGCGATGCGTGAGACACCCCAAGAGTACACACAGCGAATCTTGTCGAACATCGGAGACGACGATCCGTGGGATGTTCTGGCCTCTACGGCGTCTCGCCTCCGTCAACTCGTCGAGGGTCGTCCGGAGGGCATGCTGCGACGGAAGCCAGCGCGGAATCGCTGGTCCATTGTTGAGATCCTCGCGCACCTCGCCGACTGTGAGGTAGTCACCGGATGGCGGCTGCGCAGCATTCTGGCCAGCAGCGGCACCGCGCTGCAGCCGTTCGATCAGAACCGATGGGCGGACGTATTCACATACGAGCAGATTTCCCCAGATGACTCGTTGGAGCTCTTCGATGCGAACCGTCGCGGAAATCTGCGGCTCCTTCGCAGTGTAGACCCGGCGCTGCACGAGAACTTCGGCATACACGAGGAACGGGGCCGCGAAAGCGTGCCACACCTCATCCGGCTCTACGCCGGTCACGACCTCAATCATCTGCGCCAGGTCGAGGCCTTACTCGGTCAGTCGGTCTAGTCGCTGCGCGTTCTTCTCGGCGACGAGGGCGAGCTCCATCGCCAGGAAGATGTGCGCCTGCGGCATGGATGACTCCGTGCGGTTCAGGACGTCGTCGACCAATCGCTCGCCGTAGGGCAGCGTCACGTCGCTCGAGTCGATGTACCTCGTCTCCTTCTGGTCCACGAGGAACAGGTGATTCCCGCCGGGACGTCCACCGATATCGATGTTCTTCCGGATCTCGATGAAGCCGTCGGTGCCGAGGATCGTCAACCGGCCATCGCCCCAGGTATCGAGGCCGTCCGGCGTGAACCAGTCCACGCGGATGTATCCGGTGCCCCCATTGCCGCGCACCATCACATCGCCGAAGTCCTCCAGGCCGGGAGATTGCGGGTGGTGGACATTGCCCACCTGCGACGCCACGATCTCCGCTTTCGTCGAGCCGGTGAAGAACAGGAACTGATCGAACTGATGAGAGCCGATGTCGGTAATGATGCCGCCGTAGCGCGCCTTCTCGAAGAACCACGGCGGGCGGCTCTCCGGGCGCATCTGGTGCGGCCCGAGACCGACGGTTTGAATCACCTTGCCAATCGCGCCCTCCTTGACGAGCTCTCCCGCCTTGACGGTGGCGCGGTTCTCGTGCCGCTCGCTGTAAAGGATGGAGTAAATCCGCTTCGTCTCCGCCTGCACTTTCCGCACGTCGGCAAGCTGTTCCAGCGAGGTGATGCCCGGTTTGTCCACCATGAAGTCCTTGCCGTGGCGCATGACCTCGATGCCGAGCGGCGCGCGCTCGTTCGGAATGGACGCACTGACGACGAGCTGGATTGACTCGTCCTCGAGGATCTCGCGCTCCTCTCTCGCCAGCGCTGCCTGAGGGAAGCGCTTGAGGAACTCCTGCGCCAGGTCGCGCTCCTTGGCGTAGAAGGAAACCAGCTCGCCGCCCCCGCGGATCACCGCTTCCACCTGGCCGTTGATGTGGCCGTGATTCAAACCAATCGCCGAGAAGCGGATGCGCGGCGGTCCCGCCGCCGGTTTTGGCTCCGCTTGCGTGGACGCCTGTCCGCTGCGCGCCCGGCTCCAGGCCACCGCCGCGGCGGTGGTGCCGAGTGACGACTTCAGAAACTCTCGCCTGTCCTTCCAACTCGCGTTCATGTGCTCCTCCGTCGATGTCAGTGTATCCTGGACCTTGGAGGCCCGGAGGAGCGTCTCACGCGCTACGCGCCGGTGTCTCTGGCGGTGGAAGGAGGACAGTATGCGTGGATGGCTGACGATGGGGTTGGCGGTCGTGCTCGGAGCGGGCCTCATGGCGCAGGACAATGGGCCGCAGGTGGGCGACATGGCACCCGACTTTACGCTCCAAGCATCCGACGGCAAGACGCACAAGCTCGCCGACTTTCGTGGCAAGCAGGCGGTCGTGGTCGCCTGGTTCCCCAAGGCCTACACGAAGGGCTGCACGATCGAGTGCAAGTCGCTGGCGGAGAAAGGCCACCTGATCCGGAAGTACGACGTCACCTACTTCATGGCAAGCGTCGACCCGATCGAGGACAACACTGGATTCGCGAAGGAGCAGAAGGCGGATTTCCCGCTCTTGAGCGATCCCACCAAGGAGACGGCCAAGGCCTACGGCGTGCTGAACGACCGAGGTGTTGCGAGC
>JBOGIN010000904.1:0-4233 GCA_050742275.1 Vicinamibacteraceae bacterium | reverse complement strand
AGTCGAACGTCACAGTCGCAAAGAAACCAACACTGGTCAACCAGACGTGAGCTCTGCCCCCCGAATCATCCATGTAAGTGGTGGGATATCAAGGGGCAGAGCCCCTGGCTGTTAGTGGTGCGGGCCTGCAAACAATGCTTCGATAGCCGGCAAGCCGTTGGGGTCGCCGAAGCTCAGCGTGCGCGCGTCGCCGTCGATCTTCTTGACGAGGCCGCACAGAACGCTGCCCGGACCTATCTCAACATACGTGCGGACGCCTTCCGATGCAAGACACCGCACGACCGCCTCCCAGCGCACGGTGCACGAGACCTGCCGCACCAGCGCCTCAATCGCCGCGCGGGCGTCGCGTTTGATGGCCGCGTCCACGTTCGCGACGACCGGCACTGCCGGCTCGGAGGTCCCAAGCGCGCGCAGCACCGGCGCGAGGCGCTCTTCGGCGGGCTTCATCAACGCGCAGTGAAAGGGCGCGCTGACGTTGAGCGGCATGATCCGCTTCGCCCCGAGCGCCTTCGCGCGCTCTCCCGCGCGTGCCACCGCCGCCGCGTGGCCAGCGATCACCACCTGGACGGGCGAGTTCACGTTCGCCGGACTCACGACCTCGCCTCCCGTAGCAGCCTCCCTGCAGGCCTGTGCCACCACCTCGGCATCGAGCCCGAGAACCGCGGCCATCGCCCCCGTACCCACCGGCACCGCCTCTTGCATGAACCGGCCGCGGAGCCGCACCGTGCGGACGGCGTCCGCGAAGGATAGCGTACCTGCCGCCACGTGCGCCGAGTACTCGCCCAAGCTGTGGCCTGCGACGAAGTCCGGCCGGAACCCCCGAGATGCCAGCAAGCGGTCGGCCGCGGCGCTCACGGTCAGGAGGGCCGGCTGCGTGTTCTCGGTGAGCCGCAGCGCCTCTTCCGGCCCCTCGAAGCAGAGACGCGAGAGCGGCATCCCCAACGCGGCATCCGCTTCGTCGAAGAGCGCGCGACACTCCGGAAACGCCTCCGCGAGCGCCTGCCCCATGCCGACGACCTGTGAGCCTTGTCCGGGAAAGAGAAACGCAATCATGAGATTGTCAAAGGCGGGATCGGCGCGAGCGCGATCTCGCGTTCGAGCCGCGTCACGAAGGCCGACTCGTGAAGCCGCTGGGCGAGGCGCATGGCGTTCTGCACGGCGCGCGGCGACGAGCGGCCGTGGCCAACGAGCAGCAGGCCAGCGACGCCGACGAGCGGCGCCGCGCCATACTCCGATGGATCCATGCGCCGCCACAACCGCTCGAACGCCGGTCGTGAGAGCGCGGCCCCGACGCGGCCCGCCGTGGACTGCGCGAGCTCGCGATCGAGCAGCGCGCGGGCGGCCTCGGCTAGGCCTTCACTGACCTTGAGCGCAATGTTACCCGTAAAGCCCTCGCAGACGATCACGTCAGCCCGCCCGGTGAAGATGCCGTCGGCGTCGATATTGCCAACGAACGGGAGCGTCCCCCCCTTGAGCCGCTGGTGCGTCTCACGCGTGAGCTCATTGCCCTTGCCCTCTTCCTCGCCAATCGAGAGGAGGCCGATGCGCGGCTGTTCGATGTCGAGGCCCACACTCGCATAAACGCTTCCCATGACGGCGAACTGGACGAGATGCGCCGGCCGACAGGCCACGTTGGCCCCCGCATCGACGAGCACCGTCATCCCCGTCAACGTGGGTAATGCCGCCGCGAGCGCCGGCCGCTCGACGCCAGGCAGCATGCCGAGCCCCGAGCACGCGGTCATGACCGCAGCGCCGGTGTGGCCAGTCGTCAAGACGGCCGCCACCTCGCGGCGCGCCAGCGCCTCCACCGCCAGGCGAATCGACGTGGGTCTCCGGCGGCGCGCAATCGTCGTCCCCTCCTCGTGCATCGCCACGGCATCGGGGGCGTCGAGCACGTCGATGGCCAACCCGGCGCAGTCGAGGGACGCGAGCTCGCGCGCGATCTGCGCGCCCGCCCCCACGAGCAGCAGTTGGGTCCCCAATTCGCGCGCTGCTGCAACGGCGCCCTGGACCGGACTGCTGGGAGCGAAGTCGCCCCCCATTGCGTCGATGGCTATCCGCATAGCCTATGTCACGGCGCGTCCGCCGAAGGCGCCGGTCCCGCTTAAACCGCGACTCATTCGTTTTGGCTGTAGGGGCCGGCTTCAGCCGGCCCTGGGCCGCCTAAAGGCGGCCCCACAGGTGCCAGCGCGAGTGAGTCGCGGATTAATCCTCCGGCACCTCGCGCGCTTGACGATCGCGATAATACCCGCAGGTTGGGCATACCACGTGGGGCAGCTTCGGCTCCTGGCACTGTGGACACAAGCCTACGCCAACCGGCTTCAACGCATCGTGCGTGCGTCGCTTGGCGGTGCGTGTCTTGGAATGTCTACGTTTTGGATTTGGCATAGGTACACCCGATGGGTAGTGGTCGGTGATCACGGCTCTCGCCGTAGCCGCTTCAAGGGCTCGAGGCGCGGATCGCTCCATGCCGGCTCGCAGCGGCAGGCGGTGACGTTGAGATTCGTCCCACACTCAGGACACAGGCCGCGACAGGCTTCATCGCAGAGCGGCTTCATCGGCAGCGCCAGGTAGCTCTGCTCGCGTACGAGCTGGCCGAGATCGATCACATCGTCCTCGTAGAAGGCCACCCCCAGCTCCTCTTCGTCAATCTCTCGCTCCCCCTCACCGCGATTCCGGTTCTGGGGAAGGTACAGCACGTCGAACGGCGTCTCGACATGGAAGCGAAACAGCTCCAGGCACCGGCTGCACGGAACATCCAGGTTCGTCACCAGCCGTCCCACCAATCGATACTCGTCAGCCGCCTTGCGCACGTCGAAATCGAGCTGCACATCGTCGACGAAGCGGACATCCTCCCGCTCGGCCCCCCCCAAGGCGTCGGCCTGCCAGGTGCGCGCCACGTGGGTCTGATCCCCTGAAATCGTCTTCAACTCGAGCTGCCGCATCGCCTCTCGGCGTCGTTCTGCACCGACGCCCAAACGTATAAGTATAGCAGGCTCAGGAAACGGGAAACAGGATTCAGGATTCGTCCCTTTCCTCCAGCTTGACCCAAGGGCGAGGAATGAACAGCTCCTCGTAGAGGCGGAGCGCGAACCGGTCGGTCATCCCGGCCACGAAGTCGCGCGCGGCGGCATCGAGACCTTCGGCCGCCAGCGTGTCGGGATCGACGAATTGCTGTGGTTGTGCCTGAATCCGCTCCCAGAGGCCGCCCAGGATGCCGGACGCCTTGGCGAATTCCGCGGTGGCCGCCTCGTTCTCGTAGACCGCCTCGAACAGAAAGCTCCGCAGCTCCAGCGTTGCGCGGAATAACGTGTCGCTCATGCGCACCTGCGTCAGGTCCGCCTTCATGGTCTCGAGGACGACATCAGTGACCATGGAGCCGATGCGGGCGGACGAGCCGCGCCCCAAGACGGCAATGGGTCCCGGTGGAAGATCCGATTCCTTCAGAAGTCCCGCCCGTACGGCATCGTCGATGTCGTGATTGACGTACGCAATGATGTCCGCGACGCGTGCGATTTGCCCTTCGAGCGTCGAGGCACGATCCTCGACCGGCGCCCCTACCGGCAGCCCCTCCTTGCCCTTCGAGTGCTTGGCAATCCCGTCACGCACTTCCCAGGTCAGATTGAGGCCCTGCCGATTCTGCTCCAGGACGTCCACGATCCGCAGGCTTTGCTCGTAGTGGCGGAATCCTCCGGGCGCGAGATCGTCGAGCACGCGCTCGCCTGCGTGCCCAAAGGGCGGGTGGCCGAGGTCGTGACCGAGGGCGATGGCTTCGGTCAAGTCTTCGTTCAACCGCAGCACCTTGGCAAT
Organism: Vicinamibacteraceae bacterium; assembly: GCA_050742275.1. Lineage (GTDB taxonomy): Bacteria > Acidobacteriota > Vicinamibacteria > Vicinamibacterales > Vicinamibacteraceae > WHTT01. The sequence goes on along the minus strand of JBOGIN010000904.1, from coordinate 423 downwards.
GGTGCGTGCGATCTGCGAGACCTCCAACGTATGCGTGAGGCGCGTGCGATAGTGATCGCCGGTCGGCGAGAAGAAGACCTGCGTCTTGTGCTTCAGGCGCCGGAATGCCTTGCAGTGAACGATCCGGTCGCGGTCGCGCTGAAACGCCGGCCGGATCGGATCCTTCCGCTCCGAGCGCGCGCGCCCCTTCGTCTCGGCGCTCTTGGCGGCACGCGGCGCGAGGAACGCGTGTTCACGCTGCTCGAGATCTTCGCGAATCGAGGACATCACTCTCGTGCTTGAATCCAATCCTGTTTCGCATGGGTATCCGCATGTAGCGCGCGGCCTTCAGGCCGCGCGAACGAGCCCTTCAGGCCGCACGACGAGAGACCTAAAGAGTGTGAGAAGAAATCACCGTCCGTCGTAGCGCGGGGTCTTCAGACC
>JBOGIN010000903.1:0-2291 GCA_050742275.1 Vicinamibacteraceae bacterium | reverse complement strand
GGCGTATCGCGCGCAGGGCAATCGCGCCCTTCCTGAGCTGAGCGATCACCAGCCGCCTCTCCGTTCCGGCGAAGCGCTCGAGGCAATGCTGGACGCGAGCGGCTCGCTCCTCTCCAGTCAACCCGAGCTCCGCGAGTACCTGCGTGCCTATCCCATGGCACGGCTTGCGAACGCCGACGACTTCTTCTACTGGTCGCTGGTCGACTTCGGCATCAAGCCCACGCTCCGTGTCAACCATGTCACGATCTACGAGCCGCCGCCGGATCGAGGAGTGAAGTATGCGATTGCCTCGAAACAGATCTATGCAAGTCACTACTTCGACGCGGCACTGGAGTTGAAGCTCCTCGTAGACGACCCGCTCCAGCGCTCGCCCGATCGCGTGTATTTGCTGGTCGTCAACCGCGCCCGGATTGGCGGGCTGAAGGGTTTCCTTCGGGCCCTGATTCGTCCATCGGCGCGCCGCAAGACCCGCGACGCGCTGGACCGATACCTGCGAAGCACGAAAGCACGACTCGAACAGACGGCGACAGAAGCGGTGACACGGTGAGGGGCGAGGAGTGACGGGGTGAAACCGAGCGACGTTATGGCTCCGCGACGACGATCGACGGCCCTGAATGCGTTTCCCGTTTCCTGTTTCCTGTTTCCTGCTTCTCGTTCGACCACGTACAATGGTCGGCGTCGTGAACGATTCGGATCCTCTCGCACGGTTCCGTCACGCATTCGAGCGCGCCGCGGTAAACGCGCCGTTCGATCACACCGCGTGTGCCTTGGCAACGGCGTCACCCGACGGCCGTCCGTCCGTGCGCGTGGTGCTCCTCCACGGGTTGGACGAGCGGGGCTTCGTCTTCTACACCAACTACACGAGCCGCAAGGCGCGGGAGCTCGCTGACAATCCGCGTGCGGCGCTCTGCTTCTATTGGCCTTGGATCGACGAGCAGGTGCGGGTCGAGGGACTGGTCACGACAGTGACGCCGGACGAATCAGATGGCTACTTTGCGACGCGTCCGCGCGGAAGCCGCCTTGGCGCCTGGGCGTCGAAGCAGAGCCAAGCGCTCGCGTCGCGCGACGATCTCCTGGCGCGCTTTCACGAGGTGGAAGCACGATTTCCTGGTGAGGAGGTGCCGCGGCCCTCGTTCTGGGGAGGGTATCGCCTCGTGCCAGACGTCATCGAGTTCTGGAAGGCTGCTGAGTTTCGGCTGCACGACCGGGTTCGGTACCGACGACTCGAGCATGGTTGGCAGGGCGGGCGCCTGTATCCGTGAAAGAACGCCTCATTTCTACGGTGAGGGCTTCGTGACGTCTCGCATACGTAAGAGCTGCGTGAAGTCCTCGTACTGGTCGGTGGCGACGAAGTCCACTCCGCTCTCGATGCACGCACGCCATCGCTCCTGCGCGGCCTGCAGCGATCCGAAATTGTAGCTGGCGGTCCAGCCGAGCACCGTGGACGTCTCGGGGCGTGATCCGTTCAGCGTGTAGAAGCGGATCCAGAGTCCTTGGCTGTGTGCTCGATCGACGAGCGCCTCGAGCCGTGCACGATCTTCTGTCGTCCACTCCGCGGCGCTGGCCTGGCCGCCTGCTTCGACGACCGCCCAGGGGAAGTTGACCCAACGCCGATAGTTGGTCGCACGCTCGGCGATTGCCCGCGCCGGCGCCACGCGCGCCGCGGAGAGGAGCCGCTCCTCGTCTGTCTGGCCAGGAGGTCGCGGGACTCGCGTCGCGCCGAAAAGGCGCAGGCGCGCGCCGATCGGCACGCGGTCGTGGAAGGTTTGCTGCTGCGCGTCATTGCTGCCCGTGAGCACGAGAAGCGGCTTGACGTCGAGCGGCACGACGCGCGTCGGATCGGCATCCTTGACCGCGGTTGTGAGCCACGCTTCGTACTCGCCGAGGAGCTCCCAGAGCGCGGCGTGGTGCTCCGGCTCGTCCGACTTGAGGTCGAGATTCAGCGTGATGATCGGCCAGTCGTCACGACGCTCATCGGCCAGCGCGCGCTCGACGAACGGCCGGACGCGTTCGAAGAAGTATTCGCGGATGGTGGTCGCGCGGGACGCCTCTTCGGGCTCGTGCGCGACCACCGACCGAGCCGCGCCTGTCGCCCGATCGGTGTACCAGAAGAGATCCTGCTCGACCGCGAGCGGCGTGCCGGCGGCGAGGGCGCGGTCCAACCGATCGGCCCACCGTCCCTCGTAGGGATAGCAGTTGTGCGCATCCAGCAACACGCGGCCACCAGCGAGAAACGGCGCGCCATCGTCGCGATGCTCGAGCGGAACCCTGCTTCCTGGCCGGGCCACACG
>JBOGIN010000902.1:0-3099 GCA_050742275.1 Vicinamibacteraceae bacterium | reverse complement strand
AACTTCCCGCTCAACCTGGTGGCGCACAAGCTCGCGCCCGCCGTCGCCGCGGGCAACCCGATCGTGTTGAAGCCGGCCACCAAGACGCCGCTGTCGGCGCTCACCCTGGCGCGCTGCCTCGCCGACGCCGGCGTGCCGGCAGGCGGGTTGAGCGTGCTCCCCATGCCGCGTCCGCTCGGCGACCGCCTCGTGACCGATGAGCGTTTCAAGCTGCTGACCTTCACCGGCTCGCCCCCCGTCGGCTGGAGCATGAAGCAGCGCGCCGGCCGAAAGCGCGTGATCCTCGAGCTGGGCGGCAATGCCGGCGTCATCGTCGACGAGACGGCAAACATAGAGCATGCCGCGGAGCGCGTCGCCTCCGGCGGCTTCACGCTCGCCGGACAGAGCTGCATTGCCGTCCAGCGTGTCTACGTGCAGCGTCGTGTCTTCGATCAGTTCACGAGCGAGCTGCTCGGTCGATTGCGCGCGCTCAAGCACGGCGATCCGGAAGATCCCGAGACCGAGCTTGGCCCCATGATCGAGCGGGGCGAGCTAGACCGGATCGACGCCTGGGTCGCCGAAGCCGTCCAGGGCGGCGCGCGCATCCTCACGGGCGGCGCCAGGCTCACGGACGTGATCTACGCGCCGACCGTCCTCACCAACGTCCTTCCAGACGCGAAGGTCTGCGCCCAGGAGGTCTTTGCGCCGCTGGTCGTCGTCGAGCCCTACGACGAGCTCGACCAGGCGCTCAGCGCGCTCAACGCCTCGGCGTTCGGCCTGCAAGCCGGCGTCTTCACCAAACAGCTCGACCGCATGCTCCGCGCGTTCGACGTGATTGAAACGGGCGGCGTTCTCGTCAACGACGTCCCGACCTATCGCATCGATCACATGCCGTACGGCGGCGTCAAAGACTCGGGGCTCGGCCGGGAAGGCCCCCGCTACACGATAGAGGAAATGACGGAGCTCCGGCTGTTGGTCGTGACGAGTCACTGATAGGATCCCCCCTGGAGGTTCGATGATGCCCACCCGTACGGAACGCGATCCGCTCGGCGAGAAGGCAGTGCCCGCCGACGCGTACTATGGCATTCAGACGCTGCGCGCGATTGAGAACTTCCCGATCAGCGGCTTGCGGGCGTCGCCCACCTTTGTCGTGGCGACGATACTCGTCAAGCGTGCGGCAGCAGAGGCCAACGTCGCCATCGGCCAACTGGATCGGACAATCGGCGAGGCGATCATGCGCGCCGCCGACGAGGTGCTCGGCGGCGAGCACCGGGATCAGTTCGTCGTCGACGTGTACCAGGCTGGCGCCGGCACGTCGCACAACATGAACGCCAACGAGGTGCTGGCCAACCGTGCATCGGAGCTCCTCGGGGAGGGTCGCGGGACCTACACGCGTGTTCACCCCAACGATCACGTCAACATGGGCCAGTCGACCAACGACGTCTTCCCAACCGCGACGCGTGTGGCGCTCCTGCTCGCCGCCCTCGAGCCTCCGGGCGACCTGGACGTGCCGCCGGACGCACGGACGTTGGAGGGGGCGGTGCCGATCATCGTTCCCAGAAGCGGTCCCGATCTGTTTCAGCGGCCGACGCTGGTCGGCTCCGCCCGCGCGCTCGCGCGTGAGCTCGACGAGAAGGCGCGCGCCTTTGCGCACATCATGAAAGCGGGACGCACGCACCTGATGGATGCCGTGCCCATCACGCTCGGCCAGGAATTCAGCGGCTTTGCGGCATCGATCGAGCGAGCGGCTGACGAGATGGAGCATGCTGCGCGTCCGCTGCACGAGCTGAACCTCGGCGCCACGGCCGTTGGGACCGGGCTCAACGCCGATCGCGCATACACGGAAGGCGCCGCGGCGAACTTGTCGCGGATGACCGGCCTCGACCTCGTGCCGGCCGCGAACCGGTTCAGGGTCACGCAAAGCATGGGCGACGTCGCAGGCTTCTCGGGCGCCGTGCGCCGGCTGGCGATCGAGGTCGGCAAGATCGCGAGTGATCTGCGCCTCCTGGGTATGGGCCCGCGTGCGGGTCTCTCCGAGATTCAGTTGCCTGCCGTGCAGCCCGGGTCGTCGATCATGCCGGGCAAGGTGAACCCGTCGGTGCCGGAGATGGTCAACCAGGTCGTGTTTCAGGTGATGGGGTGCGACATGACCGTGGCCGTCTCCGCCGAGCACGGACAGCTCGAGCTCAATGTGATGATGCCGGTCATCGCCTGGAACGCGCTGCACGCGTGCACGATTCTCGCCAATGCCATGGAGGCGCTGCGCGTGCGCACCATCGAAGGGTTGGTGGCGGATGAAGCGCGCTGTCGTGAGCTCCTCGATCGCAGCACGGCGGCGGCAACCGCGCTCAGCCCGTACATCGGCTACGCCGCGACCGCCGAGGTGGCCAAGGAGGCAGTCCGGACCGGCACGCCAATCCGCGACATCGTCCTCACGCGCGGCCTCTTGCCCAAGGACGAGATCGATCGCATTCTGTCGGTAGAGGCGATGACGTCGCCTGGCGTGGTGGGGCGTCAGAGCGCGCCCAAGGATGCGGCGGCACGTGAGAAGAGGTGAGGTGTACGGGCCGGAGCGCAGACGCCCGGCGGCTTGCGCGCTCCTGGTGATGCTGGTGGCGTTCGCGGCGGCCGCCGCGCCGGTGGATGCTCAACGGCGCGCGCACGCCATGCGCGAGCGCAGCGACGTCAGGCTATTCTCGCCCGAGGACCTCGGGCTGCTCGAAGGTCCGGACCGCGAAGCCTGGCAGATGCCGGACCAGATCATGGACGCGCTCGGCATTGCCGACAGCTCGATGGTGGCGGACCTTGGCGCAGGTGGCGGATGGTTCACCGTCCGCCTGGCGCGGCGTGTGGGGCCCAACGGCATTGTCTATGCCGAAGACATTCAGCCGCAGATGATCGACGCAATCAAGCGCCGAATCGAGCGTGAGGGATTGCGCAACGTGCGGGTCGTCTTGGGCGCGGCCGACGACCCGGATCTGCCGGCCGGAGCGCTCGACGCTGCGCTGATGGTCGACATCTACCACGAGGTCGTGGAGAAGGTGGAGCTGCTGCGCAACGTCAAGCGCGCGCTCAAGCCCGCCGGTCGCCTAGGCATCGTCAACTACAAGAAGGATGGGG
>JBOGIN010000901.1:0-2666 GCA_050742275.1 Vicinamibacteraceae bacterium | reverse complement strand
GTCCACGTCCGACAGCTCGTCGGACGCGCCGTGCTGCAGCAGCCAGCCGGCAACCGCACCGTTCCCGTTCAACTGGGCCACCGCGTAGGCGGTGCGATCGTCGGCACGCCGGCGTGTCACGTCTGCGCCCCGGCTGACGAGCAGCTCCGCCATCGCCACGTCCCATCTCCGCGCCACGATGTGCAGAGGTGCCTCGCCGTTGGGGGCGAACACCGCGTCCGGATCAGCGCCGTGCTCCAGCAGCCACCGCACGCCGACCGGCGTTTCTGCCCAACCAAGAATCGAGTAGAGCGCCGAGGCGCCGTCCGTCGCCCACGCCTGGTTCACGTCCGCCCCGTGCGCGCGCAACAGCTCGAGGACGGACAGGTCGCCGGCGCCGGCGGCGATTGGGAGCGTGACACCGTCGTTTGGATCGGCGCCAGACTCGAGGAGCAGCTCCGCGAGCGGCAGGAGGCGGGTTGCGAAAGTCGCACCCGACAGCGCGGCGCGCCGGACCCCGTGATGCAGCCACGGGAAGCGGGTGTTGGGATCGGCGCCGAGAGCCAGCAGGTGGCGGGCAATCGCGACGAGGCCGTCGGGGCGCGACACGGGCGCCCGGCCCAGCGAGTTGTGACACACGTAGAGCAGCGGCTCCCAGCCGCGCGGGCCACCCGGCTCTGTGGCGAGCGAGGGGTTTTGCGCGAGCCGCGACTCGACGGCTTCAACGTCGCCCAGCAGGAGCGCCGTGTGGAGATTCGCCCCAGCGATCCGTGGATGCAGCGCGAGCAGTCGTTCGGCGCGGTCGGTTCGTCCGCCGGTGGCAGCCTCGATGAACTGGTCGACGGCCGCGCCAAATTCCAGGGTGAGCTCCTCCACACGATCGCGGAGCGCTTTCCACGACGCAAACCCGTGCTCGCGTGCGACCACCGATTGTGCGTCGTGAAGCGCCAGCGCGCCGAGATCGTCGTCTGTGTACCCACCACACGCGGGCAGCTTGCGGAAGCGGGCGAGTGCGGCGGGATCCTTTGTCTGGGCGGAGTGCAGCAGATCTTTCGCCTGCCGCTTGAGTTGCTCGAGGTTGGGGCGCTCGGGTAACTGCGGGGTGGCCATACGTCCTCCATGCTTAGAGCCGGCGGTCCGCAAGCTGGCAAGCACGGAGATGACGCGCAGTCACCTCGAATCTTCCAAGGGTGGACTCAGTCCTTCGCGCGGACCCGCGGGCGCCCCGGAGCGCTCTTCGAAAGAGTAGCGCTACGCTCGGTCGAGGTCAACCGCGACTGGCGGGAGTGGCCGGCCGCCACTCGCCGTTGATTCATATCGGCCCCGATTCCTGTCCGCAGGCGCTCGATCGCGTATCGCGTCAGATCGTCGACGTCACACGGCTCGCGCACGCCGCGATCGATGCCGAGCATCGCCACGCCGTGCACGACCGCCCAGACGAACCTGGCCATCATCACGGTGTCGTCACCGCGCACGAGCCCCTCACGTCGCAGTGTCGTAAGAGCGTCGACCAGCGCCTGGAACGCGCCGGTGGCCTCCGCCGCCAGCTCGCCGTCGCCGCCCGGCGCGTCCACGAAACCGCCGAACATCACGCGATAGTGGTATTCCTATGTTGACGTCGACAACATCGAAGGAGGCACTCATGCATTCGACGCCACGCACCGCCCGGTCCACGGCAGCAGGGCGCCCCGCCGCCGTGTTCGATCGCCTCTGGCGGGGGAGCCCGCCGCTCACGACGGTGGGGATGCTGACGCTCCCCGTGGCCGGCGCGTCCTTGATCGGCATCCTCGTGGACCCGCGAATCATCACCGGCGCGCCCGCCTGGCTCAAGCCGTTCAAGTTCGCGGTCTCCATCGCGGCTTACAGCTTCACGCTCGCGTGGATCTATGGATGGCTGTCTGATTGGCCGCGCGTCCGCCGTGTCGTTGGTTGGACGACCGCAATCGTGTTCGTGCTGGAGATCGCTATCATCGGCACGCAGGCCTGGCGCGGCACGACGAGCCACTTCAACGTGTCCACGCCGCTCGATGCGACGCTGTTCTTCATCATGGGCGGTGCGATCCTCCTGCAGACGCTGGTGAGCGTGGCGGTCGCCGTCGTGCTGTGGCGGCAGCGATTCACCGACCGCCCGCTGGGATGGGCGTTGCGCTTTGGCATGGTGGTCACGATCGCCGGCGCGATCCATTGAGGAAAGACCTGTTCGTCGTCACGTGAGGATGGGAACCGTGCCTGGGAAGGAGAATGCCAGCGGATGTTCGGCGACGACGTTGAAGGGCCTGACCGCGGGGTCAGCCGCGGCCAGGCGGTCGGGTTCGTCACTCGCTCTGAGACACTCGGGACGGTGTTGTCCTCAGGAAGCGCCCTGAGCCATCTGCTTCATGGCGGTGTCCATCTCCTCCATCGTCGGCTCTGACTTGTGGGTCGCGAGCATCAGCTTGTTCCCGTCCGGATCTGCGACCTGCGAGGTGCGGTCGCCCCAGAACATGTCGGTGGCGGGCATCAGGATCTGAGCCCCGGCCTTGGCGGCTCGATCCGTCGCCTGGTCGACATCGTCCACGTAGATGTACAGCGTGGCGGGCGTGCCGCCGATGGTCTGCGCGCTGAAGGCTTTCTGCGAGGCCATTTCCGGGCCAAGCATGAGGACGGAGTCTCTCAACTTCAGCTCGGCGTGCATCGCGGTGCCGTCT
>JBOGIN010000900.1:0-8775 GCA_050742275.1 Vicinamibacteraceae bacterium | reverse complement strand
CGGCCGGTGTCTCTTCGTCGCTCGACTCGACGCGCTCGAAGGCGCCCAGCGTGTTGAAGACGTCGGACACGTACAAAAAGCCATCGCGCTCGAGCCCGATATCGACGAAGGCTGACTGCAGCCCGGGGAGCACCTTGGAGACCTGCCCCTTGTAGATGTTGCCCACCACGCCGCGTTGCTGTTCTCGTTCGATAAAGAGCTCGACGACTTCGTCCTCCTCGAGAATGGCGACCAGCGTCTCGTGGTCGTTCGAGGAGATGATCATCTCTTTGTTCATCTAGTTCGTAAATCTCCGCATCCTCACGTTGAGAATGAGCCCAAATGTCACGAAGGTGGCGATGAGGGACGAGCCGCCATAGCTCATGAGCGGCAGTGTCAACCCCTTCACTGGCGCCAACCCTGCTGACATTGTGATGTTGTAAACGACCTGAAACGCAAATCCAGAAATGAGCCCAATCACCAAATAGGCTCCCGTCCGATCCTTTGCCAGACGTGCAGCGTCAATCGAGCGCACGATCACGAACAAGTACAACGCGAGCGTCGCAAGCACGCCGAGAAAGCCCTGTTCTTCCGCCAACACCGAGTAGATGAAATCGTTGTGCGCGACCGGAAGGAACCTGTACTGCCCCTGCGTGCCCTGCAGGAAGCCCTTCCCGGCCAGTCCGCCGGAGCCGACGGTAATGCGTGCTTGAATCTGCTGGTAGCCCGCGCCCAACGGGTCTTGTGTCGGGTCCAGGAACGCGACGACCCGCTCCCGCTGGTAGTCTTCCATCCCGTACTTCCACACGATTGGCGACAGGACGAGCCCCGCCGCCAGGAGGACACCGAGCAGCCGGAGGCGCAAGCCGGCCACGAAGACCATGCCGACGAAGACCGGCAGCAGCGTGATGGCGGAGCCCAGGTCTGGCTGCCGCGCGATGAGCACGAACAACCCTCCGACGAACGCGCCGGCCACGGCCAGATCCGATCCTCGCGAAGCAGCCAGGCGATTCTCGCCGAGATGGACAGCGAGCACGAGCGCGAGAGGGATCGCGGCAAATGCCGACGGCTGCAGGCTGAATCCGCCGAGCGAGATCCAACGGCGAGCGCCGCCGGCGGCCGTCCCGAACAGCAAGACGTAGAGGAGGACCGCTGCGACGATCGCGTAGAAGAAGATTGCGTTCTCCGTGAAGCGGCGAAAGTCCACCGTGATCGTGGCCACCATCGCCACGACGCCGGCGGCGAGGGCCGCCGCCTGCGTCCACACCTGAGAGCTGAACCCGAGCCAGGTCGGCGTGCGCGGCGCCGGGTTGTAGGTGGTGCTGTGGATCATCGCCAGACCAACGATGGCAAGCAGCACCACGGCCACCAGGAGCAGCCAGTCGATGTGCCGGGAAAGACGTTGGTCAATCATAGGCGTCAGGGATCAGGGCGTCACTCGTTCTGCCACGCGCACCGGCGCGGGGGCGGGAGGCGGCAAGGTTGGCAACGGTCTTCCCTGCTTCTTCGCAAAGAACACCTGCATGATGTGCTTTGCAATCGGCCCGGCGAGATAGCCGTGCTCGGAATGCTCGGCGAAGACCACGCCGGCGATCTCCGGCCGGTCCGCCGGCGCAAAGAAAGCAAACCATCCGTGATCGCGAAGATCACGGGTCGAGTCCCCCGCCCGCTCTGCCCCCTCGGTCGAGATCACCTGCGCCGTCCCGGTCTTGCCCGCGACATCGAGGCCCTCGATGCGTCCTCGTCCGCCCGTTCCGGCGCCGTTCACCACGAGCCACAGCCCGCGCCGAACGGCGTCGAGCGCCGGCGGGGGCACGTCCAGGACCTCGCTCGACGCCGGCGGGGACACCGAGCGCCACCCGCTGCCGTCGTCGACCGCCTTCAGCAGATGCGGCACCACGCGCTTGCCCTTGGCGACGGCCGCCATCATGACCGCGAGCTCCATCGGCGTGACCGACACCGGCCCCTGTCCAATCGCCACCGAGATCGTTTCGCCGCGGTACCACGGCCGCCCCGTCATGGCCTGCTTCCAAGCCCTCGAGGGCACGATCCCCCCCGCCTCGTGCGGCAGATCGATGCCGCTCTGGGCGCCAAGGCCAAGCCGCGTCGCCCACTTGTGGATCCGGTCGATGCCCAGTCTGTTGCCGAGGATGTAGAAGTACACGTTGCACGACTGTTCAATCGCGCGCTGCATGTCGATCCAGCCGTGTCCGCCGCGACGCCAGCAGCGGAAGTAGCGGCCATGAAAGTAGGCACCGCCCGAGCAGCGGACGCGGAACTTCGGCGTGACAACGCCTTCGCCGAGCGCCGCGGTCGCGACGGCGATCTTGAAGGTCGATCCCGGCGAGTAGCGCCCCTGAATCGCGCGATTCTGCAGTGGACGCGCCGGGTTGGTGATGAGCGCTTCCCACGTGGCGTGGTCGATTCCTTTCACGAACGCGTTTGGATCGTAGGCCGGCACACTCGCCATCGCGAGCAGCTCGCCGGTCGTTGGGTCGAGCGCCACCGCCGCGCCGTTGTACCCGTAATGCGCGAACGCATCCTCGGCGGCGCGCTGGACGTCGAGGTCCAGCGTCAGTTGCAGCCGGCGGCCGGGCACCGGATCGACGGTCCGCCCGCCGCCCACTTCGCGGCCCAGGCTATTGACGAGAACGAGCCGCGTGCCACGCTGGCCCATGAGCAGCCGGTTGTACTGCCGCTCGACACCCGCTTGTCCAACGACGTCGCCCAGACGCAGCTCGACCGGCTCTACCTCGTCCAAGGACGTGCTCGCCGCCGCGTCGCTTCGGCTGGACCCATCGCGTGCCCGCGCGCGACGCTGCTCGGCCAGCTGCAGCTCCGATACTTCTCCCACGTGGCCCACGACGTGCGCGCCCGTCGTCCCAGCCGGATATTCACGGACCGCCGCCCGTTCGACCACCACGGTGGGCAGCTCGTAGCGATGCGCCAATACGGTCTGCACCTGCGCCATCGCCGCGTCTCGGATCACGACGACGGGGCGGTAGCGCGGCACCCCCTTGCTTCGTGCAAGCGCCTCCCGAATCGCGTCAGGCGCCGTTCGCGTCAGCGCCGCGAGGAGCCGCACGGTGGTATCGAGGTCGTGGCGGGGATCTCGGACGATGGAGATGTTGAGCGCATAGCGGTTCTCGACGAGGAGCTGCCCATCGCGGTCGAAGACGACGCCCCGCGGCGCATCGAGCGCCAGCGTGCGCCGGTGATTGTTCTCGGCCGTCTCCAGGAACCGCGTGTGCTGCGCCACCTGCAGATACCAAAAGCACACGGCGAGCACGAGAAACGTCGCCGTCACCGTCCACGTGAGGAGGCTCAAGCGCACCGCCGGTGCCGAACGTTCTTCGCTCAAAGACATAAGGAAGGCGTCAGGGGTCAGGCCTCAGGGATCAGTAGGCGTCAGACCTGATCACTGGTGACCCCTGATCCCTGATTATCTCTGAAATCGCCGGCGCAGGCGGTCGTCTCGCGGCTCCCGGCTCCCGAGGATTCCTGGCAGGACGTCCAGCAACCGGATGAGAATCACGCCAACGAGCGCATTCCATCCGGCCTGGAGGACGATCGGCCGCCAGGGGGCAAAGAACCGCGTCTGGCCGATCATCGCGTAGATGCCGGTGAAGCAGGCCGCGTGGAGCAGCGACAACAGAAAGATCACCACGATCCGGGGCACCGGATGCGCCACGATGAATTGCGCTCCGATGACGCCGGCCAGGAAGCCGGTCAGCGTTTGAGAAAATCCCGCCACGCCCAGCACGCCCCCCGTCAAGGCGTCTTGCGCGAGACCGCCAAGCGTGCCGGCGAGCATGCCATATCCCGGACCGAACGTCAGCCCCGCCCAGATCACGACGACCAAGACGAAGTTCGGCGTCACGGCGCTCCCAAACGCCAGGTACGCCAGCGTGGTCTGGGCCGTCAGCGCAAGGCCGACCGCCACGCCTATCCCGATGAGCTTCACTGGGCCCGCTCCGCGCCCATCGCCGGTGGAACCGGCAGCGGCTCCAACACCACGAGCACCGCGTCGAGCGCCGAAAAATCCACCGCCGGACGAACCAGGATCTCCCGATAGAGGCCGGATCCTCTCTCGGCCCGCTCGACACGGCCGACGACCAGGCCGCGCGGATAGATCCTGTCCAGACCGGATGTAATGACGAGGTCGCCCGCCCGGACGTCGGCCAACGCCGAGGTGTACTCCAGCCGCAGGAGCGGATCGCCGGCGGTCCCGACCACGACGCCGCCTGCGCCCGTGCGCGCAAGGATCGCTCCCACGCCGGCATTCCGTTCCGTAATGAGCTGCACCTTGGCCGTATGCAGCGAAAGCGGCTCGATAATCCGCCCGACAATCCCGTGGGGCGCAATGACCGCCATGTCCATTTGCAAACCGTCCTCCCGCCCGCGGTCGATGATGGCCGTCTGCGGCCGTTGGATGGGATCTCCGGCGATGACCTGCGCGGCAAGCGTCCGTTGGACCACCCGCCGGCGCAGCCCGAGCAGCGATTCGAGGTGCGCCGCGCGGCGGATACGGGCCCGCTCCTGGTGCAACTGCAACTGCAAAACCTCGACCTGACGCCGCAGGCGCGCCGCTTCCCTTTCGACCCCGCGCAGGCCCACGTAGCGGTCCCACACGCGGCTGACGCCGCCGTAGAGACGCGCGGCGCCGCGCTGCAGCTCCGCGAACGTGCCAAAGGTCACCGTTTCGAGGACCGGAATGCCGGACCGCGTCGTCACCTGGACCGAGATCAAGATGACATGACCGACCAGGAGCAGGACGAGCAACCACGTATGGCGCGTGACGTCGGCGCTCTGCGCGCGGTCGGAGGTGAGAGGCATGGTGCGCTAGCTAGTCAATGGATATCTTCCGCAGCAAGTTGAAGTCCGACAGCATCTTGCCCGCCCCCAACACCACCGACGAGAGCGGATCTTCGGCCATCGCCAGCGGAAGACCCGTCTCCTCACGCAAGCGTTTGTCCAGGTTCCTGAGGAGCGAGCCGCCGCCGGTCAAGACGATGCCACGGTCCACGATATCGGCCGACAGCTCCGGCGGCGTGCGCTCCAACGCGACGCGCACGGCATCCACAATCACGTTGACGGTCTCGGCGAGCGCCTCGCGGATTTCATCGTCCGTGATGGTGATGGTCTTGGGCACGCCTTCGATGAGGTGCCGTCCCTTGATTTCCATCACCAGGCGCTCTTCCAACGGATAGGCAGACCCGATCTCCATCTTGATCTGCTCGGCGGTGCGCTCTCCAATCAACAGGTTGTACGTCTTCTTGATGTAGTCGATGATCGCCTCGTCCATTTCGTTGCCGGCGACGCGCACCGCCTTGCTGTACACGATGCCGGCGAGCGAGATCACGGCGATGTCCGTCGTCCCGCCGCCGATGTCGACGATCATGTTGCCCGATGGCTCGGTAATCGGCATACCAGCGCCGATGGCCGCCGCCATGGCTTCCTCCACCAGGTACACCTCGCTGGCTTTTGCGCGGTACGCGCTGTCCTTGACGGCCCGCTTCTCGACCTGTGTGATCTCCGACGGCACGCCAATGACAATCCGCGGGCGCACCCACACGTTGCGGTTGTGCGCCTTCTTGATGAAATAGGCGAGCATTCGCTCGGTCACCTCGAAGTCGGCGATGACACCGTCTTTCATTGGCTTGATCGCCACGATGTTGCCGGGCGTTCGTCCGAGCATGTCCTTGGCTTCCCGGCCCACGGCTTCGATGCGGCCGTTCACCTTGTTGATGGCGACGATCGACGGCTCGTTGACGATGATGCCCTTACCACGGACGTAGACGCAGGTGTTGGCCGTGCCGAGATCGATGGCCAGGTCACTCGAGAAGAGCGAGAACAGCGAACGGGAGCTCAACGACGCTTCTCCACGCGCGCCGCGCGCGCGATCCTGGGCGAGGCCACATGGAGATCGTTGCGGCCGTGCGCCTTCACCCAATACATCGCCTGGTCGGCGGCTTTGAGGAGCGCCCCTGCCGACGCCTGGGGATTCGGCGCCGCCGCCACGCCCATCGAGATCGTCAGCCGAAGCGGCTCCGCCTCCGAGGTCAGGAACGTGTGGCTCGCCAGACGCTCGATGAGACGCGTGGCCAGCGCCGCCGCGCTCGCTTCATCCGTGTCCGGCAGGACCGCCGCGAACTCGTCGCCGCCGAAGCGCGCGAACACGTCGCCGTCACGAATGACACTGCGCAGGAGATGGGCCGTTTCCGCGAGCGCCTGATCTCCCAGCAGGTGTCCGTAAGTGTCGTTCACGCGCTTGAAGTGGTCCAAATCGCCGAATAAGACCGCGACCGGACGCCCGGTCCGTTGCGATCGCGCCACCTCCTGCGCGAGCGCGCGCCGCAAGTAGCGCGCATTGTACAGCCCCGTCAGCTCGTCGGTCACCGACAAGGCGTTGGCGCGTTCCAGGTGCACCGACGCGTCGAGCGCGTAGGCCATCGGTTGAAAGAGGAGCGCGAGATCCCGACTCAGGGCGCGGTTGCAGCGGGGCGTCTCGACGGCAGGCTGGCTGTCCAGGCCCACGAGCGCCGCCACCGAGTGCCCGCGGTTGACGAGCAGGAACGCGACACCGGCGATGGCCGATCCCACCCCCATCGTGCGCCGTACGTCGCGGGCGGCCCAAAACGCCTCGCCTCCCTGGAGCGCGCGACGCGCGATGGCCAGCACCACCGGCCGCCGGGCCGAAGTCAGGCCGCGCGCGCCAAGGACGCGGATCGTCCCCGTGGGCTCCTGGACGGCCACCACCCAACAGGGGAGCGGCAGCCACCGGCTCAGCCACTCGACAATCGTATCGGCCACAGCGTCCGGCGCCGTAGGTGTCTGCACCTTCCGCACCAGTCGTGCGTAGGAATCGACGTGGTCCAGCCAAACGGCGAGTGCCGCCCTGGCTGTGCGGAGACGGGTACTCAGATCCACGAGATGGGGTGAGCAACGCTCGGGTTCTTCGAGAACCTTAGGGTAACTCGGAATCGAGTCGGAGGGCGACTCTCTCAGGGCGGCGTCAGCCCGTCGCCTGTCGGACGCGCTGCTCAGGGCGCCCCCCGCAATCTATCACCTCACCCCGTCCCCCCTCACCCCGTCACCCCCTCACCTTGTCACCCCTTCCCTCACGCTTTTTGCATTAGGATCGTCGTATGACGATGTTGGACCGCATGCGGCGGCACAAGGGGTGGCTCAAATGGAGCCTCGCGCTGGTTGTTCTCGCGTTTATCGCGCTCTATTTCCCCGACTTCCTGTCGCAGCAGCAAAGCGCCGGCGCGGCGCCGACCGCCGCCGTCGCCGAGGTCGATGGCCGCAAGATCACGGTGGCGGAGTTCACGCGCGCGTATTACCAGCGTGTCGACGCGTATCGCGCGCAGGCGGGCGAGTCCTTCGATCCCAACCTGCTCAAGCAGCTCGGCGTGGATCGGCAGATTCTGAGCCTGCTCATCGACGAGCAGGCGACCCTCGCCGAGGCGGAGCGGCTCGGCCTCAGGGTCACCGACGCCGAGGTGCGCGAGCGCATTCTGCGGCTGCCAGGCCTGCAGGAGAACGGGCAGTTCATCGGCGAGGAGCGCTATCGACAGCTTCTGAGCATGCAGCGACCGCCGCTGACGCCTGCCGAGTTCGAGGCGGACGTGCGCAGCCAGCTCCTTGCCGAGAAGCTGCGGAGCGCGCTCACCTCCTGGATGACCGTGCCAGACGAGGACGTAGACCGCGAGTACCGGCGCCGAAACGAGAAAGCCAAGCTCGAGCTCGTGTCGTTTGCGGCGGATACGTTCACGGGCGACGCCGCGCCAAGCGACAAAGAGGTTGCCGCGTACTTCGAGAAGAACCGCGAGAAGTACCGGTTCGGCGTGAAGATGAAGATCCGTTATCTGGCCGTCGACGTGCCGGCGCTCCGCAACGCCATCACGGTCTCACCGCAAGAGGCCCAGCAGCACTACAAGGACAACATCAAGCAGTACTCGACGCCCGAGCAAGTGCGCGCCAGCCACGTCCTGCTCGAGACCGAGGGAGAAGACGAGGCGAAGGTGCGGAAGCAAGCCGAAGGCCTGCTCGCCCAGATCAAGAAAGGCGCCGACATCGCCGCGATCGCGAAGAAGTATTCGGACGACCCAGGGAGCAAGGACAAGGGCGGGGACCTCGGATACTTCGGCCGCGGCGCCATGGTGAAGGAGTTCGACGACGTGGCGTTCTCCTTGAAGCCGGGCCAGATCAGCGACCTCGTCAAGTCGCAGTACGGCTTCCACATCATCAAGGTGGTGGACAAGAAGCCGGCCGCGACCCAGCCCTTAAAGGCGGTGCAGAATCAGATCCTGGAGCAGTTGAAGTGGCAACGCGCCCAGGCACGCGCGGACGAGCTCTCCAAGCAGATTGCGCCTGAGATCAAACAGCCATCGGACCTCGACGCCGCCGCGAAGAAGCATGGTCTCCAGGTGCGCGAATCGAACTTTTTCGAGCGGGAGGATCCCATCGAGGGGATCGGGCCCGCGCCGGAGGTGGCTAAGGCGGCCTTCTCGCTGCCGAAGGGTCAGGTCAGCGGCGCGTTGCGGGCGTCCCAGGGCTATGTGTTCATCTCGGTTGTCGACAACCAGCCGGCGCGCACGCCGAAGTTGAGCGAGGTGCAGGCGCGCGTCAAGGAAGACCTCACGCGGCAAAAGGCACGCGATCTCGCACGGGCCAAGGCGAAGAGCGTGCTGGCGTCGTTCAAGGACAACTTTGCCGCGGCGGCGAAGCGCGCGAAGGTGAAAGTCGAGACGACTGACTTCACGCGTGGTGCGAATGTTCCGGGCGTGGGGG
>JBOGIN010000899.1:0-4697 GCA_050742275.1 Vicinamibacteraceae bacterium | reverse complement strand
CTGCTGTACGACGCCTGGGGGAAGCAACGGGGGCTGTTCGCTCCCTTCAACATGGGCCTGTGCCGTGCGCTCAATCTGCTGCTCGGCGTCGCGGCCGTCCCCGCAGTGCTCGTCGACGCCTGGCCGTTGGCGCTCCTTCCGCTGGTCTACATTGGCGCCGTGACCGCGCTGAGCCGCGGCGAGGTCCATGGCGGGCGGCGCGGAATCGCGGTCTTTGCTCTGATATCCTTGATCGTTGTCCTGCTTGCCTTGATCACGATGGCCGCTGGCCCGGGACGGCGGTCGGTGGCGGGACTGGTGCTGATCGGGGTGCTCGCCTGGCGGGTGCTGCCGCCGTTCTGGCGGGCATGCCGGATGCCCGGGCCGGGCCCGATCAGGCAGGCCGTCAAGGCAGGGGTCTTGTCGTTGGTGCTCGTGGACGCCGCGATTGGCGCGGCGCACGCGGGCGCGGCGTATGGGTTGGTCATCGTGGCAACGGCGGTCGTGGCCACCGCGTTGGCCCGATTGTTTCCCGTAACCTGAGATGGATGCTCTCGAGCAGGAGATTCGCGTCACGTTTCGGTATCCGGTGCATTTCACCACCGGCGTCTTCGCCTCGTCTAACCTGCTGTTGAAGAACGTCCTCGTCCCAGCCGCCGGGGCGGCCGCGAAGGTTCTGTTCGTCGTCGATCACGGTCTTTGCGCGGCGCACCACGGTCTGGTCGACGCCATCGAAGGCTACTGCCAGCAGCACCGCGAGCAGCTCGAGCTGTCGGGACCGGTGCTGGTCGTTCCCGGGGGCGAGGCCGTCAAGAACGAGTTCCAGCACTTGCACGACATCCAGCGCGCGATTCACGACGCCGCGTTGTGCCGCCAGTCCTACGTGGTTGCCGTTGGCGGTGGCGCCGTGCTCGACGTTGTCGGCTACGCGGCGGCCACAGCACACCGGGGAATTCGTCTCGTCCGCGTGCCGACGACGGTCTTGGCGCAGCATGATTCGGCCGTCGGCGTGAAGAACGGGATCAACGCCTTTGGGAAGAAGAACTATCTCGGGACGTTCGCGCCTCCGTTTGCGGTGATCAACGACTTCGCGTTTCTCTCGACGCTCTCGGATCGCGACTGGCGGGGCGGCATGTCGGAGGCGGTCAAGGTCGCGCTGATCAAGGATGCGCGCTTCTTCGATTTCCTCGAGCAGGAGGCGGACCGGTTGGCCGGGCGCGAGGCCGCTGCCATGGCGCAGGTGATTCGGCGCTGTGCCGCGCTCCACTTGTCGCACATCGCGACGGCGGGTGATCCGTTCGAGCAGGGATCGTCGAGGCCCTTGGACTTCGGCCATTGGGCGGCCCACAAGCTGGAGCAGGTCACCGATTATCGGCTCGGCCACGGCGAGGCGGTGGCGATTGGCATCGCGCTGGACAGCACCTACTCGTATCTGGCGGGCGTTCTTCCCGAGGGCGACTGGCGCCGCATCGTTGCGCTTCTCCAGGCGCTCGGCCTTGCCGTTCATGCGCCCGAGCTGGGGCATCGTCTCGACACACCGGACGATCCGGGCTGTGTCCTGCGCGGCTTGGAAGAGTTTCGGGAGCACCTGGGCGGCCGCCTCACCATCATGCTGCTCAGATCCATAGGTGATCCGTTCGACGCGCACGAGATCCGGACGCCGCTCGTGGTCGAGGCTATTCGTCTGCTCGAGAAGCTCGATGCGGCTCACCGCGCGGTTGCGCCTCGCGTGATGGAGGCGGGCTGCCTTTCTGGTCGAGGATCGTCATGAGTGAGTCATCGCCGCTGAGCGCCAAGGAGCTGGTCGACGAGTATTTCATCGAGAACCGCACGAAGCTGCTGGAAATTGCGGCCTTCCTCGATCGCCTCGACCGTGCGGATCCATCGTACGCGGCCACGGACTTCCGGATGAAGGCGTTCGTCGAGGCGCTCGAGGGGCTTCTCCGCATGGACCACCGGCTCGACCACATCCAGATGCTCTTGAGCGATCCCTCGACCGAGCCGCTCGAACGGCTCGACAGAAAGAGCGCCGTTGGGGCCTACGACCGCTGGACCGAAGGAGGGCGATCGTGAAGTACATCGATCATCACGCTCACATGGTGTCGCGCACGACGGACGACTATCAGCAGATGGCGCTGACCGGCTGCGTCGCGGTGACGGAGCCGGCGTTTTGGGCGGGGTGGGACCGGAGCTCGGTCAGCGGCGTCGAGGACTATTTCCGGCAGCTCACCGAGTTCGAGCCGCGGCGCGCGGCGCAGTACCACATCCAGCACTACGCCTGGATGGCGATGAATCCCAAGGAGGCGGACGACCGGGAGCTCTCGCGCGAGGTGCTGCAGCGGATTCCAGGGTTCCTGGACAAGCCTACCGTGCTCGGCGTCGGCGAGATTGGCCTCAACCGTGTCACGCGCAACGAGGTGGACACCTACACGGAGCAGGTCGCGCTGGCGCTCACGCACCATCAGTTGATTCTGATTCACACGCCGCATCTCGAGGACAAGCTCAAGGGCACGCACATCTCGCTCGACGTCATGCGCGGCTTCCAGAAGCTGGAACCGGGCCGTGTGCTCGTGGATCATGCCGAGGAGCACACGATTCACATGATCCTGGATGCGGGCTACTGGGCAGGGCTCACGCTCTATCCGCAGACCAAGGTCTCAGCGCAGCGCGCGGTCGACATCATCGAGCGATTCGGTGCCGAGCGGATTTGCGTGGCGGGCGCGTGCGACTGGGGGCCGAGCGATCCGATTGCCGTGCCACGCTTCATCATGGAGATGCGGCGCCGCCGGCATCCAGAGGACTTCATTCATCGCATCGTGTTCGAGAATCCTGTGCAGTTCCTCAGCCAGTCGCCGAAGTTCCGTGTTCGCCCTGCGCTGGAGACTGCCGCCGTGAGCGTCGGGCGCGTCTGAGTTTGGGGGCTGGCAGTCGCTGATTCGGCACAGCGGGGTGCTTCAGCGCTCTCCGCACTGCGTCACCGGTCATCACCGTCATCGAGGGTGACGCGCTGCTGAAAGCCACACGCGCAGCACCTGTCGACGTGCCGCAAGCTCACAAAGAATTGGAAAGCAGGCTCTCGCCGCAACAATAGAAGGGCCCAGCGGGCGCGGCACCTGGGGCAGCGCACCGTCAGAAGAAACCAAGTCGCAGCGACAAGGCATCCGACTGGACTAACCAGCCAAGGGCTCTGCCCTTGATATCCCAGTAACTCGCGAGGCCGGCGAAGGGCAGAGCCCTTGGCTGGTTATAGGCGCGCTCCGCGCGCGATCAGGGTCGCTCGTAGAGGCATTCGGGGCGATATCCTTCTGGGTGCTGAAACCTGGAGGATGGCCATGAACACCTTCTACGAGCATCACGAGAATAGCATTCGTTTCGGATACCGGTGCTTCGACCGCATCCTGATCAATGGGCTGATCCAACCCTTCCAGCAGCCGGAGCGCGTCGTCGGGTTCTTCAACACGTATCGACAACAGTATCCGGTGAGCAAGGCCGTCATCATCTACGATGGCCACCGTGTGCCGCGTGTGCGTCCCCAGCTGGGCGCCGGCGGCGCCGGTGAGGAAGACCACAAAGCCCTGATTGTCCTCGTCCGACGCTTCGTTGATCACTGGAACGCTGAGGCTCTTTGTCGTCGCGCTCGCCGTGCCGGCGGCAAACGTGAGTGTGCCGGCCTGCAGCGTGAAGTCGCGCCCCGGGGCCGCGCTCCCGGCGCGCGTCTCGTAGTGCACGGCCACGGGACAGGGCAGCGGCGCCCCGGTGGCCGTCGTCACGCGGACACCGACGGTCGCCTCGCCGGTCTCTTCGGCGACTGTGCTGGAGGACCAGACAAACGACACGGTGGGCGTCTCGCGGGGGGCGCGCACGGCGCCGAGCGGCCCGCCGCCGGCGTACACGATGTCGCGCACCCAGCGCGTGTCCCGCAGCGCGTCTGATACTCGGAGAGCACCTCACCGCCCAGCGACCGCAGCGTCCAGTGCGTGACGCCGTTGACGATGCGGTACAGCCGCTGCTCGTCGGCATCGTACTGATAGGTGGCGTCGATGTTCGGCGCCTGCGCGCGCACGAGATGACCCACCGGGCTGTAGGTATACGTGCCGCGCGCGTCCTGGGTGAGCCTGCCCGCGGCGTCATAGGTGAACGTTTCCGCCGCGGTCCCGGTCACAAACCCGGTCGCCAGGTCGTACTGGCGGGTCGTCGACAACGATTGCGATCCGATGGTGACCGTCTCCTGGCCGACACGGCCCGTGAGATACGGTGTGAAGCCGTACGTGAGGTCCGCGTGCTGACGCGTTGTTGGCCCGAGACGAGGTCGCGCGCGGTGGTCCGCCACGGGTGCCCGAAGTCGTTGTAGAAGGTCTGCGGATTCCCGTCCGTGGCGCTCGTGTGGTACTCATGCGTCGTCAGCCAGCTCTCCGGACCACGGATCACCCGCACGTGTTGCAGCAGCGGCGGCTGAATACTCGACGACGCCCACACCCCGGGTTCGATGCCAGGAATTGTGGACGCAGAGACGCGCTCCCCTGGCGTCCAGCCAAAGAGCGCCTGCTCGAGCACGGCGTCACCGGCGCCCAGCGTGCGGCGTTCCAGAAGCAGCCCGGCGCGCCAGCCGGCGTAATCGGCACTCGGATCCATGCCGAGGCCTGCGAAGCGATAGGTGAGGCGGCCGCAGGGGGTGATGACGATGGTGTCCTTGTTGCTGCCTTGGGCGTACTGGAAGG
>JBOGIN010000898.1:0-2806 GCA_050742275.1 Vicinamibacteraceae bacterium | reverse complement strand
AGACAGCGACGACCGTCGCGCTGGCGCGCAAGCCGGAGGCGCTCGTGACGTTGGCTGCCGCGGGCCGCGGCCGGCTCAGCGAGCTGGCCGCACGTGTCGCCGCGCGATTGGACTGGCCCGGCAAGCCGAATCCGGCCGGGAGCGCAGCTGGTGAGGCGAGGCGAGACGTCAAGACCCCGCCGCTCAGCGCCGAGGAGAAGAAGCGATTTGCAGCCGGGCAGGAGGTCTACGAGAATCTCTGCGTGGTGTGCCATCAAGCGGACGGCCGCGGGCTGCCGAATGTCGCTCCGACGCTCGTCGGATCGAAATGGGCGCTCGGCGATCCCCGCGTCGCTGCACGGATCGTTCTCGACGGCAAAGAGGGAGAAAGCATGATGCCGCCGCTCGAGTCTCTCTCCGACGATCAGATAGCCGCCGCGTTGACGTACGTGCGGCGGGCGTGGGGGCAGACTGCGTCACCTGTGGATCCGGCGTTGGTCAAACAGATGCGGGCGTTGTCGGCGGATCGAACACGTCCCTGGACTGAAGAGGAGCTGGCAAGAGCCAAATGACATCTACACCGTCACCTGTATCCGCGCCGCGCAGTCTGGCCGCGCCCACTCGTGTGCGCCACGTCGTAATGCTCTTCGCGGTCACGCTGGCCATCATCACGTACATCGACCGCGTGTGTATCTCGGTCGCGGCGCCCGCGATGCGTGACGAGCTCGGCCTCACCGCGGTCGAGATGGGATGGGCATTCGCGGTCTTCTCGTGGGCGTATGCGCTGTTCGAGATTCCAGGCGGCTGGTTGGGAGATCGTATCGGTCCACGTCGCGTGCTCATGCGTATCGTCGTCTGGTGGTCGTTGTTCACGGCAGCGACCGGATGGGTGTGGGGCCTCGGCTCGCTGCTGGTGGCACGCACGCTCTTCGGCGCCGGCGAAGCGGGCTGCTTCCCCAACCTCACGCGCGCCATGACGACATGGCTCCCCTCAGGCGAGCGGGAGCGCGGGCAGGCCATGATCTGGCTCGCCACACGATGGGGCGGCGCGATTACGCCGATCTTCGTCGCGGCGATTCTGAGCTACCTCTCCTGGCGCCGCTCGTTCGAGATCTTCGCGCTCATCGGGCTCGTCTGGGCCTGGCTGTTCTACCGGTGGTATCGCGACGACCCGGCCACGCACCCTTCGGTCAACGACGCGGAGCTGGCGCTCCTGCCGCCGCCGCGAGAAACCGCAAAGGTAAGCGGGGGCATTCCCTGGGCGCGCTTTCTGTCGTCACCGGCCGTGTGGCTCCTCTGGGGCCAGTACGTGTGTCTCTGCTACGGCTGGTGGTTCTACATCACCTGGTTGCCGACGTATCTTCGCGAGGCGCGTGGCCTGGGCCTGACGGAAGGCGCGCTGCTGGCAGGCCTCCCGCTGTTCTTCGGCGGCATCGGCTGCATCCTCTCCGGCTACGTAGCGCCGCACATCGCCCGCTCGGTGGGCAGCGTCGCGCGGGCGCGCCGCATCATCGCCGTGACCGGCTTCATCGGCGCGTCGCTGTCGATACTGGTCTTCACCAGGCTGCAGGATCCAATGCTCGCCATGCTGGCGCTCGGCGTCTCGAGCTTCTTCAACGACTTCGTCATGCCGCCGGCGTGGGCCGCCTGCATGGACATCGGAGGCCGCTACGCGGGCACGCTCTCCGGAAGCATGAACATGATGGGAAACATCGCCGGCGGATTCTCGCCGCTGATCGTGGGCTATCTGCTGGCGTTGACGTCCGAGAACTGGACGCTGACCTTCTATGTCTCGGCCGCCATCTATTCACTTGGCGCCGTGTGCTGGCTGTTTCTCGACTCGCACACGCCGCTCGAGAAGGGAGGCGACGGAGCGCGTTGACTCCATTGGCGAGTCCGAAGGGCGTCAACAGGTGGTTTGAAATCCGGCGGGTGCGATTCGACCTTCAGGAGGTGAAGAGGCTCATGCGAACAGTCTTCTCATTCATCGGTGCGATGCTGCTCGCGGCCGGTGCGCTGCACGGAGCGGCCGCGCAACGTCCGGCATCGGCTGGCGGCGCCGACATTCCGCCCGACAACGGACCCACGATCCCCGAAGGGTTCACGCCCATCTTCAACGGGAAGGACTTGAGCGGGTGGCACGTCAGCAAGACGAACCATCACGGCACGAGCCCGGAGTTCCGCATCGTTCATGGCCTGATTGTCGGCACACAGAACCCGCGCGGCAAAGGCGGCATCCTGCTCACCGACAAGAAGTACAAGAACTTCGAAGTGTACATGGAGGTCAGGCCAGACTGGGGCTGCGACAGCGGCCTGTTTCTCCGTTCGAACGAGGCCGGGGACGCCTATCAGGTGATGCTGGACTATCTGCCCGATGGCAACATCGGTGGCATCTACGGCGAGGGCCTGAAAGGCGTGAGGAGTGGCGCCAGTCTGGCGAACCTGAGCCCTGCGGAACGGCAGGAGCGGATGCGGCAGCGCAACGAGAAGTGGCAGAAGGCATGGAAGCGAGAAGGCTGGAACTCCATCCGCGCCCGTATCGAAGGCGACGTCCCGCACATCACCGTCTGGATCAACGGTCAGTTGGTGACCAACTTCACCGACACGGCCAACCATGCGGCTGGCGGCGCCACCGATGGGATGATTGCGATTCAAATGCACTTCAGCGATGAGGAGACGCCGCGCTGGGTGGATGGCGGCTTCTGGCGCTGGCGTGCGATTGCGGTCAAGGAGCTGTGAGGGGGGGAAGGGATCTAGGGATCTAGGGATCTAGGGATCTAGTGTCCTGACTCAGTGGTTCGCGAAATAAATGCTGCGGCCTGGGCGT
>JBOGIN010000897.1:0-2679 GCA_050742275.1 Vicinamibacteraceae bacterium | reverse complement strand
ATATAAGAGTTATGACCTCTTATGCCCGACGAGGAACAGAGATCAGGCGAGGTGAGGCCTAGCGGCGGAGCTAGGAGCCATGGGCTGCAGGTGGCTCGCCTCTGAAATTCCCTGACAGATCGGTCCTCGACAGCACAGGGCGGATCTTGCTCGCGGCCCTGCACGGAGTCGACCGCGATTGTAAGGAGGCGACGATGTACACGCCATTCTCTGGCAGGGTTCGGTGCAGGGGACGTCTGGTTGGCGGTGCGGTGGTCACCGTGGCGCTCGTGGGGGTGGCCCTGACGCCTGTGCACGCCCAGGTGCTCTACGGCTCGATCGTCGGCAACGTCACGGATGCGAGCGGTGCGGTGGTCCCAGGCGCCACCGTCACCATCACGCACCAGGAGCGCACCTTGACGCGCGAGGAGGTGACCGACCACACGGGACGCTACACCTTCCCCACCGTGCCGACGGGCACCTACAGCGTCCAGGTGGCCCTCACCGGATTTCAGACGTTCGAACGTGACAACGTGCGGGTCACGCTCAACTCGGTGGCGCGTGTCAACGCGGCGCTCGGCGTCAGCGCGGTCGCGGAGAGCGTCAAGGTGATTGCCAACACACCGCTCCTGCAGACGGACCGCGCGGAGGTGCGGTCGGAGATCACCACCACGGAGCTCCAGAACGTGCCCGTTCCGCTCGGCCGGAACTACCAGAAGCTGTTCGCGTACTTACCGGGCTTCACGCCGCCGCAGGATGCGCACTCGATACCC
The DNA here is from genome assembly GCA_050742275.1 of Vicinamibacteraceae bacterium. Taxonomy (GTDB): domain Bacteria; phylum Acidobacteriota; class Vicinamibacteria; order Vicinamibacterales; family Vicinamibacteraceae; genus WHTT01. Next base: position 1,927 of record JBOGIN010000897.1, on the reverse strand, counting down.
TCCAATCCTTCCCGCGCCCAGGTCTTCAACGTCAACGGCGCCAGCCGCAGCTCGAACAACACGCGGATCGACGGCGTGACGACGACCTACGTTGGCATGCCGCACATCGCGGCGTACGTGCCGGCCCTCGAGTCGATCGAGACGGTGAACGCGGTCACCAACAGCTTCGACGCCGAGCAGGGGCTCGCCGGCGGCTCGGCCATCAACGTGCAGATCAAGAGCGGCACGAACGAGCTCCAGGGCTCCGCGTTCGAGTATCACCACAACGAGAACCTGCGATCGCGCGACTACTTCGCGCCGCCCGACAGCGACAAGGGCGAGTTCTCGTACAACCAGTTTGGCGGAACGCTTGGGGGCCCGTTCGTTCGCGACAAGCTCTTCTTCTTCGCGAGCTACGAGAGCACGCTCGACCGCCAGACGCTGAACAGCATCGAGTCCGTCCCGACAGAGGCGCTCCGCCGCGGCGATCTATCAGCCTCGTCCACTCCCATCTACGACCCCCTGACTGGCAACCCTGACGGATCCGGACGAACGCCGTTCCCGAGCAATCGGATTCCCGCGGAGCGGATCCACCCCGTTGCTCAGTGGTTCATCGAGCGCACGCCGCTCCCGAACCTGCCGCTTGCCGACGGGACGATGCCAGAGACCGACAACTACTTCGTGCAGGCGCCGTTCGTGTTCGACCGCTGGACGCTCGACAGCAAGTTCACCTGGAACGCCACGCGCCGGCTGAACACGTTCATCCGGTACAGCGTTCTCGACTTCTCCGTCGAGAACCCGACGGCGTTCGGCGACGAGCTCCAGGGGCCGCCCATCGGCGGCGGGAATCCCGGCATTGGGTCGGGCAACACCTACAACATCTCGGGTGGCGCCACCTACACGGCCACGCCGAATTTGGTGATTGACGCCAACGTGGGCTGGGTGCGACTGAATCCCACCAGTCAGATGTCGAACATCGGCGTCGACGTCGGGCGTGACGTGCTTGGACTGCCGGGCACGAATGGCTCGCGATTCTTCGAGGGCGGCATGCCGCACTTCAATCTCTCGACCTACACGGACTACGGGACGACCGATCGCGCGATGCCCTATTTCCGGGACAACGATCAGATCCAGTACGTGCTCAACGCGACCTGGAACAAGGGGAGCCACAGCATCCGCTTCGGCAGCGACCTGTACCACCAAGGCGTCAGCAGTATCCAGCCGGAGCAGGCTGGGGCGATCGGCGGCTTTCACGGCGGGTTCGAGTTCGCATCCGGGCCGACGCAGGTCCGTGACGGCCCGTCGGGCAACAACTTCAATTCCTGGGCGACGTTCCTCCTCGGCTTGCCGACCGAGACCGGGCGCGTTCACCAGGTGGAGGACAGGCCTTACACGGCCCGAACCTGGCAATACAGCGCGTACATCCGCGATCAGTGGCGGGTGGGCCCCACGCTCACGCTCTCGTTGGGCACACGCTGGGAGTACTTTCCCGTCCCACGCCGGGCGGACCGCGGCCTCGAGCGCTACAACCCCGAGACCAACATGATGGAAATCGGTGGCGTCGGATCGGTGCCGCTGGATCTCGGCGTCACGGAGAGCAAGACGTTGTTCGCGCCGCGGCTGGGCATGGCGTGGCGGCCCACCGAGCAGACGGTCGTGCGCGCCGGGTATGGCATCACGAACGACCCGTTCGCGCTCATACGGCCGATGGGTAGGAACTATCCGGTGCAACTCATCCTGGTCGTGCAAGCGCCAAATGCGTACTCGTTCGCCAGCCGGCTCGAGGAGGGCATCCCCGAAGTCCCGGTTCCAGACCTAGGCGACGGGATCATTCCGGTGCCGGGCGACTTCTCGGTGACGACCTTGCCGCTGGAGTTCGACCGTGGCTACGTCGAGTCGTGGAACGTGACCCTCCAGCGCGAGCTCGGATGGGGCTTCGTGGGGGAGG
>JBOGIN010000896.1:0-2913 GCA_050742275.1 Vicinamibacteraceae bacterium | reverse complement strand
AAGGCGGGGAGCAGCAGGCGCACCAACAGGTAGTGCGCAAGGTGGTTGACGGCGAACGTCGTCTCGAAGCCGTCGACAGTGCGACCGGCGACGCCGGGAAGGACGACGCCGGCGTTGAGCACCAAAGCGTCGACGGGCGCGTCGCCCAGCCGTTCGCGGACCGACGTCGCAAACCCACGAACCGAGTCGAGCGCCGTCAAGTCGAGCGGGATCGCCTCGTCGACAGATGTCGGTCGGCGCGCCCCCAGGATCAGCCGCGCGCTGCCCGACAGCGCCAGCCGCTCAGCGGCAATCGCTCCAAATCCTGAAGTGCCGCCGGTCATCACGACCGTCGACACGCTGCCCCTCGGAAGCCCCCGAACCGACACGACGTCGAGAGTACATCAAAACCACAAACGCAAGCCAAAGCGGAAATTGCGCTCGCCGACACCCGTGGTCGAGCGAATCAAACCAAACGTGTCCGCATCGGAGATGTTGCCGCCGGGATTCGAGAAATTCGGATGATTGAGCGCGTTGAGCGCCTCTGCTCGGAACTGCAGCTGGAGTCCCGAGGGCAACGTGATCGTCCGGAACAGGCCGAGATCCAGGTTGAAGAAGCCCGGCCCGCGGATCGTGTTTCTACCCACGTCGCCGAACCGTGCTTCGTCGACGGAAACGAACGCCGACGTGTCGAAGTACTGGAACTGCGCGGGGTCGGCGTCAGGCGGCGGCACGCCCTTCTGATTGTTGTCGAAGATCTCGACCTCCGGCTTCACCTGGTCTGGCACCTGTCCGCTGCCGCCCGCAAGCAACTCAGGCGCCGTGCCCTGCGTAATGGAGAACGGCGTCCCGCTCATCACGGTGAGCAGGCCGTTTAATTGCCACCCGCCGAGCAGCATGCCCCCCAGCCCGTCCTGCAACCACATCTGATCTCGTCCGAACGGGGAGTCCAACACCCAGTGGACCTGCAGATTGTGTGTCCGGTCGAATCCCGCCAGGCCCCTGTTGCGGCCCCTCTCGCCCGGCGCCTGGATGCGCGCAGAGCCGGCGTTCTCTCCATCGTCCAGAAGATTAATGGCTTTCGACCACGTATAGGACAGGCCTATCAGCGACCCGCCCTTCCGGTACGTGAGCTGCGACTGCAGGGAATCGTAGGACGCGTCCGCGAACGGTTGAATGGAGACGATGTCATCCACGATGCCAAACTGCGCCAGCGGCCGTCCCAGATCGCCCGCGCCGGGCGCCGCGGCGTTGAGGTTGATGCGGCCCATCTGCCCAGTGACGCGTGTGCCGACATAGCCGACCTGTGCCGTCAGCGATGGCGTCACCTCACGCTGGATGGTGACGTTGAACGAGTGCGTATGCTCGCGCTCGACCTCTTGCGGCCAGGTAAGGGTCCCCGCACCGGTTGGGAGCGGGATCACCCCGGCGCTGATGTCGGGCGGTTGCCCAAACCGGTCGACGTCGAGCCCGTCCCTGAGCGTGGTCACGGGGATGAACTCATTGTCGACACCGTTCAATTGGATGGTGGGATGTTCGAACGACAGCACCGCGGGAAACGCGTCACGAAAGTCTTTGAACGAGGTGCCATCGGCCGACAGTCCGTATCCCGCACGTACGACGGTCTTCTCGCTGGCGCGATACGCCACACCCACGCGCGGCAGGAACTTGCCGATCCCCACATCCACCCCAGTGTCCTTTGGCACGTCGCCGAGACCGCCGATGAGGACGTTGCCTGTCTCCGGATCGAAGCGTGACACGCCGATGCCGTTATCGCGGTTGGGCCAGAGATATTGTTCCCATCGCAGGCCGTAGGTCAGCGTGAGGTTGCGTGCCATTTGCCACTGGTCCTGTGCGTAGAGCGCGTGCACCTGCATGTAGACCGAGCTCGGATTCGAAAGTTGGTTGGTCTTGCCGGCGCCCGTGGGCAACCCGAGCAGGAAGCCGGCCCAACTGTTGAACCGATCGGCTGCCGCGCCCCCCTGCAGCGCGGTGGCGTTGCCGTTGAAATTGAAGGTGCCACGCGGTGACAGACCTTGGAACTGTGGCTGAAAGTGGTTGAGCTGCTGATTCTGATAGTCCCACCCAAAGCGGAAGGCGTGCGCGCCCTTCAACCAACTGAGGTTGGCTGTCGCGACGTACTGGTTATCGCGAAACAGAAACGGGTTGCTCGCATTCGGGTTCCCGAGGGCGGACCAGTTACTGATTGCGAACCCGGGCATGCCTCCCTGCAGCCGGTCCGGACCGTTGGTCCCAGGAATGCCGAAGACGTCCAGTCCGAAGTTGGTGTCGATGTCCACGTTCTCGGCGCCCAGTCGCTGGCGCGTGTATCCCACGTTGCCGTCGAACACGAGCGTCGGACCAAAGGTATAGGTGCCGCCAACGCCGACGACCTGGGTCCGGGCAGGCGAGAGGCCCTGTTGCCCACCCGCGAGCGCGTCGCCACCCGCCTCACCGAGCGCTGGCGGATCGAATACCTCGCTTGGCGATATGCTGTAGCGCCCCCACAGCGTGGACCGGTCGCTGACGTTGAGGCTCACCTTGGTATCGATGTTGTGTCGGTCGAACGTGTTCGTACCGCTCGCTTGAAAGTTGTCGACGAAGCCCGGCTCCGTGGGATCCGGCATGCGCGCGATGAGCTCCCGCGCCGCCGGATCGATGCGGTCGCTCGGAATCCGGTTGTTTGGAAACGGCGTGCGTTGACTCGGGTCGGGGCTGGAGGCGGGGTCGTAGATGACGGTGTCGGCGCCACTGAAGTCACCGTTGCGGAGCGCCTCGGTCGGCAGGCTGAAGAGCCTGACCGGCGAGTCCTGCCGCCGTGTCGTCGTCTCCCAATTGCCGAAGAAGAACAGCTTGTTCTTCACAATCGGTCCGCCCGCGTTCGCGCCGAACTGGTTGAGCCGATCCTTGGGAACCTCCGGTGTCGTGAGAAAG
>JBOGIN010000895.1:0-5011 GCA_050742275.1 Vicinamibacteraceae bacterium | reverse complement strand
GTGGCTTCCGTGCAGACTGCGGTAGTGGAGGTATGACGCCTGCCCGGCCTGGCCAAGGACGAGGAAGGTGTTCTGGAAGATCGCATAGGGGCCGTCCTCGCCGTTGCTCTTGAACGTGTTGCCGAATCGCCATACGGCGGTGTCCCCAACGTATCGCGGACGATGGCCGGCCGTGGGCGCCCGCACGTCAATCAAGTTGCGGTAGACGTAGAACGGACCGGCAACGTGTCCCGAGGCGAAGCTAATGGGCGAGAGCGTCTGCAGGATGACGTTCTCGTGAACGCGCACGTCCTCCCGGCCGTACGCATCGAGGAAGAGCCCTTCATCGTTGAGATTGCTGATCCAGTTGTGATGGAAGTCGATCTGGCTCCCACCCAGGTAGAAGTCGTGGGCGTCGTGAAGCTCGCTATAGCGGATGGTGGTGCCGGTATCCGTACTCCCCGGCACGAACAAGCTTCGCATCGTCTGCTTGCCGAGGTTGTTCTGAGCCGGCAGGCCGTTCTCGAGGAACGTATACTGCGCCTTGCCGTCGTTGCGGAAGTACCAGCCTGGCTGGCCTCCATCGAAGTCGCAGTGCTCGAAGGTGGAGCCGATGTTCGTGCCGGTCCGGACGCCATGTGACGAGGCGAGAAACTGGACGTGATTGAATACCAGGCCGGTCACACCGGTCAGGATGGTGGTGAAATCACCGCCGTACCTGATCGACAGACGCTCGAACCGAACGTGGCTCGAGCCCTGCACGCGGAGCGTCACCATGGGCTCCGGAGAGATCGCGAGCCGCACCTTGCGCGGATCGACCTCACCGGCGTAGTCGGCCAGGCCGGGGACGTTGTTGTGCGTGTGCGAGAGGCGAATGTGCACCCGCTGCGGATTTCCGGGGCCGAAGTTGCGGTCGATCCAGATGCCCGGACCCATGTACACCCAGGGGTGCCGATAGCCGGCTGGTGTACAACTATTCTCTCCGTTGCATTGCACGACCTCGGGGCCAGGCCGCGGGTCGCTCGCGTCTGTGATGCTGTCGAACGTCTCGTTCTCCGACCGGAGATCTTCGAGCCTCGAGTAGGTGATGAGACGGGTGTAGGGTTCCCTGTCGAGAAAGACGCCCCGAACGTGGGCCGCCAGCTTCGTGACCGACACGTACTCATCCGGGTGTGCGTTCGGGTCGTAGAGCGACGCCGGCTCCCAGTCCTCGTTGTTCAACGCGCGGAACTCCGGCAGGCTGCCCTCGACGGAGGCCTGCTCGCCCGGGTACGAGCGGATTACGATCGGTTGGGCCTCGGCGCCGTGCTTGCCCGCGACAACCACCGGCTCTACGTACACGCCGCCGCGGAGGCTGAGGACATCGCCTGCCTGCAGAACGCTGATGCCTTTGGCGATCGTCGCGAACGGCTCGGCGATCGTGCCCTGGTTCGCGTCGTTGCCGGAAAGGCTGACGAAGCACTCCCGCCCGGCACTGTCGCTCCGCGGTTGACAGAGATCTTGCGCTTGTGTCGCGACGGGGCCGAGGATCGTGAGCGCCGCGATCGTGCTGACCACGTTCGCCACGAGTCGTCGCAGTTGTCCCGCGTGGACCGCTGTCCGGCCCGCGATCTGAAGGTTGTTCTCGTTGTGCGCCCGCATCGCGGTCCTCCTCGACGGTCGGCTCGGCACGGCCATCACCGAGGATCACGACAAATCGTGGGCGGGGACGCCAAACTGCTGATCAGGTAGGGCTGGCGCCGTGCGGAGCTCTGTTCGGCCGCCACCAGCGGCGAACATACGACCGCCTGAGCGCCTTATCGCTGGCGTGCGTAATGAAGCCCGACCACGCCGCTCGGGTAGGGGGTTGCGGACGTCAAGCGAAACGTCGAGTGGACGCCATTTGGCAGCAGTCGCTTGCCGCTTCCCAATGTCAGCGGGTACAGCAGCAGGTGCAGATCGTCGACCAGATCGTGCTCGAGCAGCGCGTGCACGAGTTGACTGCTGCCGTCCGTCACGATGTTCTTGCCCGGCTCGGCCTTCAACGCGCGCACCCGCTCGATCACGTTGTCGCGGATGATCGTGGTATTCCGCCAGATTGGCTTCTCGAGCGTGCGAGACACGACGTACTTCTTGGGAGCGTTCATCATGTCCCCGAACTGATCACCTGGCGGCATCGGCTCGAACGCCTGGGCGTGAATCACGTACGTCCGCCGACCGAGGAGAAATGTGTCGACATCCTTCATCAACGCGTCGAACGCCTCGCCGATCCCATCGTGCCAGTAGGGCATGGTCCAGCCGCCGTGCTCGAATCCGCCATCCGGATCCTCGTCTTTTCCACCCGGCGCCTGTATGACACCGTCCAACGACATGAACTCAGAGACAATCAGTTTTCGCATGCAGCATAAGATAGCGCATCTCCCCAGGTCGTACGCCTTGGAGTCCCGGAGGGGTCAACCGTGAGGAACTGAGCTGACGTGAAGAGCGGTCAGCATCAGTCGATCCGTAGTGCCTCCGCCGGGGCGACCTTCAGCGCGCGCCGTGCGGGGATGTAGCAGGCCGCGCCGGCCACAAGGACGAGGCCAAGACTGACGGACACGAACGTCATCGGATCGAACGTCGTCACACCGAACAGGAGGGAGCGCAGCGATCGTGTCAGTGGCAGCGCCGCGGCGATACCAATGAGCACGCCGATGCCCGCCAGTTGCAACCCTTCGCGAAGCACCAGCCGCCCGATGTCGCGGCGGTCCGCGCCGAGTGCCATGCGCACACCAAACTCCCTGGTACGCTGGCTCGTGACGAAGCTGACGACTCCGTACACGCCGGCTGTCGCCAGCAACAACGTGGCGACAGCGAAGCCGCCGATCAGGAAGAGGCTGAAACGGCGGCTCATGAGGCTTTGCGAGATCCAGTCGTCGAGCATGGCAGTGCTGAAGATCGACTGCCGGGGATCGATCGCCCAGATCTGCTCCTTGAGCGCCTGGAGCGCCGCGGGCGCAGCCGGCGCCGTGCGAACGACGAGCGTGAGCGCGTAAAAGCCCGACTGCGAATACGGAACATACAACTCGGGAGCCGGCGGCGCATCGAGCGCCTCGTGTCGCACCTCGCCGACGACGCCAACGACGTCGGCGTCATAGCTCATGCCGGCGAATTGAAATCGCACCTTCGATCCGAGAGGGTCGGCGCCCGGCCAGAACTGCCGCGCGGCGTTTCGGGATACGAGCACGACCTGCCGAGATGCGGCCGTGTCGGTCGCATCGAAGAGCCGGCCTTTGAGAAGGGGCATACCCATTGCCCGCCAATAGTCGCCCGCGACGGCGGTCGCGGAGATCAGCGACTGCTCTCCGGCCGCAGGCGGACGGCCATCGATCGCGAGCGGGACCCGGACCATCACTCGCGCGGCGCCGAACGGCATCGAGGTCACACCGCCCGCGGCGACAACGCCAGGCAGGCTCCGGATGCGCTCCAGCACCTGCTCGAAGAAAACGACACGTTTCGGCGGCGCGTTGATGCGAGGCGAGGTAAAGACCTGAAGCGCCGCCACCTGGTCGCGCCTGAAACCGGGATCCACGCGCTGGACCAGGACGAAGCTGCGCACCAGCAGTCCAGCGCTCACGACGAGCACCAGGGCGGCCGCCACTTCTCCCACGACGAGCGCGCGGCGCAGGCCGCGGCGTGCGCTGGTGCGGCCTTCCCGCAAGACGCTCGCCGCCTGCGGCCGCGACAGTTGCATCGCCGGCGTCAGGCCCGCGATCACAGCAGCGATGAAAGTTACCCCGCAGGCGATGGCGGCGGCGCGGGCGTCGATGGGAATCTGATCGACCCGCGCGACGTCCATCGGACGCAACCGAGCGATCACGTTCAGCGTCCACCGGGCGAGCACCAGGCCCAGGGCGCCACCCAGCGTTGCGAGGAGCACGGTTTCGACGAGCATCTGCCGGATCAGCCGTGCGCGGCCCGCGCCGAGTGCCTGCCGCACCGCGAACTCGCGGGCGCGGCCGACGCCGCGCGCGAGCAGCAGGTTCGCCACGTTGGCGCACGCGACCATGAGGAGGAGCGCCGCCGCCCCGAGGAGGACCGGCAACACACTGCGGAGGCTCCCGACGAGATGCGTGCGGAGCGGCACGATCTGTGTCGCGATATTGTTGTTGGTCTGCGGATACTCGCGCGCGAGCTGCGCCGAGATCGCGTCAAGCTCCGACCTCGCCTGATCGATCGACACACCCGCACGAAGACGGCCGAGCACATTCCAGAATCCGGTGCCGCGCAGGTTGGGCTCGAACTCCTCGAACCCTGGCTTCGGCAACCACACGGATTGCTCCGGCCGCCTGGTTCGATTGTCGAAGAGGCGCAGCTCGAAATCCGGTGGCAGCACGCCGACGAGCGTGAACGTGTCGGTGTCGTTGAGACGCACGCGCCGGCCCATGAGAGACACGTCACCGCCGAACCAGTCTCTCCACATGGCGTAGCTGAAGATCGCGACCCGCTCGCCGCCGCGCCGGTGCTCCTGTGGCGAGAACGCGCGACCGTGCAGCATCGGCGTGCCAAGCACGGCGAAGAACTCTTCGCCGACTCGCACGGCATCCAAGACCGCCGGCTCACGGCCGGGAAGGGCCGCCTGGACCGACCACGGCTCGGCCACGCCGATCGTCTCGAACGACTGGACGCGCGTGATCCAGTCGATGGCGTTGGCCGGCGCGACGTCCTCCTGCGTGGCGCCGGTCTCACGGTTGTGTTGCCAGAGCGTCATGACGCGCTCGGGCTGCCGTACCGGAAGGCGGCGCACGAACAACATGTCGGCGACGCTGACCATCGCGGTCGTTGCGCCAATCCCGATGGCGAAGACGAGCAGGGAGATCGCGGTGAAGCCGGGTGCCTTGAACAGCATGCGCACGCCGTGGACGGCATCGTGAACCGCGTCGGCGTCGAGCGTGAATTGGCGCCTGATCCAGGCGGCGTCAGGCAGCGAACCGAGCGCGCGGCGAAGCAACTCCATGTTCGTCCTCCACGTGACACGCCGTCGGCGCTGAAGTTGCGCCGATTGGTGCCGCAA
>JBOGIN010000894.1:0-2976 GCA_050742275.1 Vicinamibacteraceae bacterium | reverse complement strand
CCGGGTGGACGGAACGGTCCTGGCCTTCGCATTTGGAGTCGCGATAGTTGCCAGCGTGCTTGCCGGGCTCATTCCGGCGTGCCGGGCAGCCAGTGACGGACTGGCAGCGACGCTGCAAGCTGGTGGGAGGAGCGGCCTCGGCTCGCAGCGAGGACAGCGGTTTGGTAGCGCGCTCGTGGTCGGGCAGCTCGCGCTTGCGGTGGTGCTTCTCGCTGGCGCCGGACTCCTTCTGGGGAGCTTCATCCGGCTTACCTCCGTTGACCCAGGCTTTCGCACCGAACGAATCCTCTCCTTCCGGCTCAACTTGCCCGAGGGCGGGTATGGCTCGAACGAACAGGTACGGCGATTCTTCGGTCAGTTATTGGAGCGTGTCGAAGCGCATCCAGGCGTGCGGTCGGCCGGCGTTATCTCTCGCCTTCCAATCGGTCAAACGGGAGCCTTCAGGAGCCGCTTCCGTATCGAGGGGCAGACACTCGCCGGCGAGGAAGAGCCTTCGATCGGCGCACGCGTCATCAACCCGGAATACTTCCAGACGATGGGTGTGCCCGTCCTGCGGGGCCGCAGCATGTCCGAACGAGACAGCGCGGGCAGCCCTCCGATCGTCCTCATCAACGAGGCGGCCGCAGAGCGGTTCTTCCCGAGCGTGGATCCGATCGGGCGACGGCTCGTTGGGTTTTCGTGGGACCCCGTCGAGAACGCGGCGGACGCATTCACGATCGTCGGCGTGGTCGCTGACGTGCGAAGCCTTGGCTTGGACCGGGAGCCTGCGCCTGAAGTCTACTTCGCCCTCGCGCAGGTGCCGCTCTCATCGATGTGGGTGGTCGTTCGCACGGCCGGTGACCCGCTCACACTGACCGGCCCGATTCGGCGTGAGCTCAAAGCCGTCGACCCCAGCCTTCCCGTCCCCGAGTTTCGGACGTTCGAGCAGGTCATGGCAGACTCCGTCTCCCGTCCCCGCTTTCTCACGACGCTTGTGACGCTCTTTTCGGTGGTGGCGTTGACGCTCGCCGCAGTAGGCATCTTCGGCCTCCTCAGCTTCGCCGTCGCGCAGCGGACCCACGAGATCGGGATTCGGATCGCGCTCGGCGCTTCCCCGCACAGACTGCTCGAAACCGTGCTTCGCTGGGCACTGGTGCTCGTCGCCATTGGTCTCGGCATCGGCATCGGAGGCGCGCTCGCGCTAACACGGTTGCTGGAGAGTCAGCTCTACGGCGTCAGCGCGACCGATCCGGTGACCTTCACGATCGTGGCACTCGTCCTCGGAGGGACCGCCTTGATCGCGAGCCTCGTTCCCGCGTGGCGAGCGGCAAGGGTCGATCCGCTGGTGGCACTCCGCGCCGAGTAGCGTGAATGAGTGGAGGACGACATGCTGAGCCGGGTGATCCTGCGGCTGCGTGCCCCTGTTCCGCCCCGGTCCCTTTTTCGGGAGCTGCTACGACAAACGCGCCAGGCGAGGTGTCTCAGATATGAAGACGAAATCGCGGCGGCTGCCGCGGCTTGCGATAGCCTCGATCTTCATGCATGCGATATCCCGCGGGTCGGCAACGTCGACTTGGTGATCACCGAACACATGCGGCGAAAAGAGTAACGGGTAAGGGTAGTGAAGGAAGCTCACCTTCACGCCGTGGAGAGTGAGATGCGCAGTCCCGCCGGCAAGCGCGACACGGCCGAGACCATCCTGGCCACGTAGGCGATCGCGGAGGTCGGCGCTGTCGAACTCTGCCTCCCGGAAAAGATCGAGATCAGCAGAACGCCGGTGGCCACGTTGAAGGGCCAACCCAGTGCCGCCTGCGAGATAGAATCCAGCCAGCAGGGAGCGCCGAGCAAGGTCGTCTATCGCGCGCGGCCATGCCTCGGGCAACACTTCCGGATACCACGCTGATGGGCCTTGGGGCATAGCGAAACGTCACAGGGCGCACAGAAATGTATGGGTCGTGTGACCGATCGGAGACTAGCGCTGCAGAGCCGCGACTTCGTCGGCAGGTACCTCAAACACGAGCGCCCAGAAGTTCGCCGAGCGGGGAGAGAGCCGGTGGTCGCTGCGGAGCACGATCTGGATCTGGTGTCGTGGAAACGTGCGTGTCAACCAGCCGACGTCTTCTTCTTCGCCGTTTTCGAGCACCCGCTCGATCGTATATCTGGGGTGGGCGACCGGGTCGAAACGGTCGAGGTCCACGTCCCAGAACAAAGACCGTAAGTGTTGTGGAATCACAAACTTAAGGATATCATGACGTCTCGGCGTGCGCAACGCCTTCGCTGTTACTCCGCACGCAGCGCGACAACCGGGTCCACTTTGGCAGCTCGGCGAGCGGGTACGAGGCTCGCGAGTATCGCCGCAAATGCAAGCGTCGCGACAACGGCCACGATCGTCAGGGGATCCGTGGGGCTCACGTTCGCCTCACTGAGAAAGCTCGCTATCGTTCGCGTAGAGGTCAGTGCTGCAACAAGGCCGATGACCACACCGACTGCCACTGGGGTCAACGCTTGGCGGAGCACGAGCCGATGGATTCTGCGCACGTCTGCCCCGAGCGCCATCCTCACTCCGATCTCGTGTGTTTGTTGGCCCACGGCGGACGCAATGACGCCGTAAACACCGACGGCCGCGAGCAGCAGCGCGAGACCACCGAAGATCCCGAGTATCGTCACGAATCCCGGGTCACCGCCTCGATCCTCGACGACGAGCTGTTCCATCGTCCTGATGTCCCGCACAATGAGGCTGCGATCAACCGATTGGATCTGCTCTCGTGCCGCTGCCATGAGCGTCAAGGGGGCGACCTTCGTGCGAATGGCAAGCGACATCGTGCGCGCAGGAACCTGTGCAGTGGGTAAATAGATCTGCGGCAGGGGCGGCTCCCCAAGATCGTCATTACGCACGTCACCTACGACGCCAACCACGGTGATCCATTGGGCGGTGCTCTCCGCGCCGGCCCAACGAACGCGCCGGCCTACAGCGCTCCCGCTCGGCCAGTACCGCCG
>JBOGIN010000893.1:0-3036 GCA_050742275.1 Vicinamibacteraceae bacterium | reverse complement strand
GCGGATACCGGCCACTAGGCACGCGCGGGAGACGCCAGCAGGTCGTCCAACGCCCTGTAGGCGGCCTCCATCCCGGCAGCGAAGTTGGTTTCGAGCGCCTGGTCCCGGGCGGCCTTCGACGCGTAGAGGATTGTGAGCGTGAGCGTGGTCGTGGCCCCATGTTCGGTCAAGGTGGTGGTCACTACCGTCTCGCCGCCGGTCCAGTCCTCGTCGAAGAGCTCGGTGTGCACGATCCGCTCGGGAGGCGCGATCTCGCGGAACACGCCGCCCATACCCATCTCGCCACCATTCGCCTTCTTCCAGACGTACCGGAAGGCGCCGCCCACGCGCAGATCCATTTCGCACAGGGCCAATGTCCAGCCGTCCGGCCCGTGCATCCAGCGCTTGAGCACATCGGGGGTCGTCAGAGCCTTGAAGACCATCTGACGCGGCGCCTTGAACACCCGCGTCACCTGAACCTCGCGATCGGAAGGGGTCGTCATCGTCAGCGTTTCGGCGTTCGTCATTGCTTCGCTCTCCTTCGGGTAGCCCGTGCGCGCCCGCGCCGGGGGCCGATCCGTTCAGCAACCTGCATCTCTTCGAGCACCGCATCGAGACGTTGAAAATTCCGCTCCAACGTGTGGCGATAGCCTTCGAGCCAGGCCGTGACCGCCTCGAGCGGCTTGGGCTCGACCCGCACAGGGCGCCGCTGCGCGTCGCGCCCACGGGAGACGAGGCCGGCGCGCTCGAGCACCTTCAGGTGCACTGAGATGGCGGGCTGGCTCATCGAGAAGGGCCGCGCCAACTCGGTGACCGACAGCTCTCCCGAGGCGAGGCGCGCCAGGATGGCACGCCGCGTGCGGTTGGCAAGCGCCGCAAACGTGGCGTCCAACTGTCGCGCAGGCAACATTCCATAACCACTATGTTTCATAAACATATATTTATATATACGATGTGCGACAGTCCGTCAAGTAACGCGTGGCGTGTGACCACTCGTCGACACGTCGGAGATCCCGACGTATTGACAGACTAGATGAGTCTCTGTATTCTGCCTTATCTAGAAGATCTAGATGTTGAGAGACGCGAGATCGGGCCTTGCGATCGCCTCGACGCGATTCTGCAGACGCTGCGAACCACTGGAGCACACGATGTTGAACCGGATGAGGCTGCGGCTCCGAGCCGTATTCCGTCGCGGCGGCACGGAAGCGGATCTCGATGAGGAGCTGTCCTACCACCTCGAGAAGGATATCCAGCGGCTCATCGCCCGTGGTTTGCCTCCGAAGGAGGCCAGGTTAGCCGTGCGACGCGCCTTTGGCAACGTCGAAGTGCTCAAGGAAGAGAGTCGCGATGCGCGCGGAACGCGCTTTCTGGAGGATGCCGCGCAGGACGTCCGCTACGTCATCCGGACGCTCAGGAAGAGCCCAGGCTTTACGGCGCTTGCCGTGCTCACGCTGACGTTGGGCATCGGCGCGAACAGCGCGATCTTCACCGTCGTCAACGGGGTGCTGATCCAACCACTCGCGTACCTAGAGTCCGACCGCGTGGTTGTCATCTATAGCACCTTCCCAGCGCTGGGCTTGCCTCCCGAAGAGCGAGGGTTCCGCACCGTTTCGCCCGCGGAGTACCGCGAGCTTCAACAGCGCAGCCGTGCGTTCTCGGCGATGGGCGCGTGGAACATCGGCGAGATCAGCCTCTCGGGGATCGACACACCACTTGCGGTCACGGCGGCAAACGCAAGCGCGGAAGTCTTCTCGGTACTCGGAGTGTCGCCGCAGCTTGGTCGCGTCTACACGCGAGACGAGGAGACACGTGCCGGCCAGCAGGTCGCCGTCATCTCCGATCGACTCTGGCGCGGCGCGTTCGGCGCGGACGCTGCGATTATTGGTGAACGGGTCGATGTGGACGGCCAACGCCGCGAGGTGATCGGGGTCATGCCACCGGGATTCGATATCGCCGATTCGGATGTCGATGTGTGGAAGCCCGCGGCCATCCCGGAGCAGCCCACGAACCGGGGAGGGCATTCCCTGCATGTGGTGGCCCGGCTCGCGCCGGGCGTCACATTGGAGAGCGCACGGAGCGATGTCGCGCGGCAGCTTGCGATATGGGGCGAGCTGAATCCCGGCGACCACGTGCCCAGAAACCCAGATCATCCCATTGTGGTGAATGGTCTCCAACGGGCACTGGTCGGCAACATCCGTCCCGCGCTGTTGATCCTGTTCGGGGCTGTGGGTCTGGTCTTGCTCATCGCCTGCGCCAACGTCGCCAATCTTCTGCTGGCAAAGGCGGAGGGGAGGCGACGAGAGGTTGCGATCCGCGCCGCGCTGGGTGCCGCCCGCGGCCGGCTCCTCCGCCAGTTCATCACCGAGGGGATCGTGCTCGCGACCGCAGGGGGTGCGGCCGGTTTGGTCCTTGGCTCCTGGGGGCTCACGGCGCTACTGGCGGCCAGCCCGGACAGCCTCCCGCGCATGGACTCGACCCGTCTCGACCTCATCGTGCTGCTCGGTACACTTGGCATCACCACCCTGGTCGGCGTGCTCTTCGGGCTCGCACCGCTCGTCCACCACTCGCCGCGCGTCATTGACCTGGCATTCCGTGGTGGCGGAGAGCGCTCGAGCGCGTCGGGGGGCCCGAAGCAACTTCGGCGTCTGCTCGTGGTCGCGGAGATGGCGATGGCCGTCATCCTCGTGATCGGCTCGGGGTTGCTCATCCGGAGCTTTGTTGCGCTGCAGGCCGTCGATCTCGGCTTCGATCCACGCCACCTCGTGACCTTCGGGCTGTATCTCCCGGAGGCAACCTACCCGCGGCCGGTGGACCAAACGGCGTTCTTCGATCGGCTCACCCGTCGGCTGAACGCGTTGCCAGGTGTACAGAGCGTGACCGCCATGTGGGGACTGCCCCCGCTGCGCGGGTCCGTCAACTGGAGCGCTGACTTCGAGGGTCTTGAGTCGACGCCGGACAATCAGCTGCGCAATGTCCACTACTACCAGGTCGTGAGCGGCGATTACTTCAGCACGATGAGAATCCCGATTGTTCGGGGTCGTGCGTTCCGGTCGACCG
>JBOGIN010000892.1:0-2304 GCA_050742275.1 Vicinamibacteraceae bacterium | reverse complement strand
ATACTGACGGTACGAGGAGAGCGTCGAGAGCGCGTGGAACAGGAAGACCAGCCCGTACGACACACGCTTTCGATAGCCGACGACAAAGGCCAGGATGATCAGCAGCTCGATCGCGCCGATCACGAGGAACGCCGGCCGACCCAAGCCGCCCAGCCCGTAAAAGCCCCGGAACACGCCGGCTGCGTGGTCGACATTGAGCAACTTGTCGAGCGTCCAGACCAACATCACCAGGAACACGCCAAGGCGGAGGGTGAGCAGCGCGGTGGCAATCCGAGCGCGGTCATTCATGGATGAGCTCCTCGCGAACGGGCGACATACGCCAATAAAATCCATAGTCTCGCGTGGACGCCGCGCGTTACATCTCTGCCGGCTACTTGTCAGACGTGAGGGGACCGAGCTCGGCGCGGAGACGCGCTGCGGCTTGCGCCGCATCTGCCTGCGCTTCGACCTCCGCCAGCCGCGCCTGATCGAGCGCGCGCTGTGCCTCCAGCACTTCGACGGCAAGACTCGTCCCGTTGCGAAAGCGCACCTGACTGATCCGCAGCGCGCCTTCGGCGGCTTCACGGCCCGTTCGCGCCTTCTCGCGACGGGCGGCAGCCGCCTGGACGTCGGTCCATGCGCTGATCACGTCCGCTCGCACCTGCTGAGTCGCCTGCTCGAGCGCCAGAGAGCTCTCCCGCACGCGATCTCCGGCGGTCCGGACGCGCTGCATGTTGGCAGCAGACACCGTCCAGGTCGCGGCGACGCCATACCGCGAGAGGTCTCCCAGGTTCGCATAGCTCACCCCGGTGAAACCGCGCTGGTAGAACGCTTCGAACGTGGGGCTGGCGACACGCCACCTGGCCGCGCCGCGCTCTTTCCGGGCCGCCTCGACACGCTGCCGCTCTGCACGCACCTCCGGCCGCCACTCGAGCGCTTGACGCACGAGGGTGTCCACGCTGCTCGTGAGCAGTGGCTGAACCTCCGCCATGGACGCGCTCAGATCGCCACGCGGCACGAGTCGCACCAGCGGATCGAGATTGAGCGCGGTGGCGAGATTGACGGAGGCGATTTGAAATCGACGCTCCGCCGCAATCTGGCGTCCCTCGGCATCGGCGAGCTGCGCGCGCGCCCGCGCGGCATCGTCACCACGGCCCATCCCGTTGCGCAACAGCACCTCGGCGATGCGGACGAAATCGCGCGCCTCTTGCACGGCCGCCCGCTCCACGCGCACGGCCGCCCGCTCACGCGCCAGCTCGTAATAGAGCTCCGCGACGCGAACGTCCACGGTGCGCCGCACCGCCGCCTCGTCTGCCGCGACGCCACCGGCTCGTTCCGTCGCCGCCGCAACCGTCTGCCAGGTCTCGAACGGATTGAGCGCAAAGCCCACACGCGCAAACGGCGCGGTCGAGCTGAAGTCGACACCCTGGAAGTCACCAAACGATCCTTGCACCTGCCCGTCGGTTTGCGACGCCCCCACCGAGGCATCGATGCTCGGAATCCAGGTCACGCGCGATTCCCGCGCCTCGTCTTCGGCGATCCGTGTCTGCGCTGCGGCTCGACGCCCCTCGATGCTCTGCCGGTGTGCCAGGTCCAACGCTTCCGCCAGATCGATGGCTCGTTCAGGGCCGACTGCGGGAAGAAGCCAGTCGGGCTCTTGCGCCTGGCGCGTGGAGCGATCTGGAGCGAGCGACGAGGGGTCGGGTGACTCTTGCGCGTTCACGAAGGCTGGAAACAGGATGAGCACAGCGAACATGAGCGAAGAACGACACGGAATCCAGACGGTCGACACGCATTAGCTCCCTTCAGTGGGTGTTGGCTTCGGCGCCGCGTCCGAAGACACGACGATGGGCATACCGTCGACGAGCGGTTCCGAGGCTTGGAGAATGATCGACTCCCTACCCGAGAGTCCCGAGACAATCTCCACACGTGTGCCATCATCCGCGCCGGTCTCGACCCGAACCCTTCGGGCCTTGCCGTGGTCGGCGACGAACACGTACGCCTGGTCCTTGTTGAACTGCAGCGCATCCGGCACGAGTGTGATGACGTTCGCGCGGCGCTCCAGATCGAGTGAGATGCGACCAAACATGCCCGGTTTGAGTGCGCCGTCTGTGTTCTCGACCAACACTTCCGCACGCATGGTGCGCGTCTTGGGGTCGAGGGCGCCCGAGATGCGGCTCACGCGCGCGGTGAACGTGCGATTGGGATAGGCGTCCACGGTCAGCCGAGCCGCCGCCCCGACCTTCAGCGGTGCGACATCCGCTTCCGGCACGTCGATCATCGTGCGCAGCCGCGACGGGTTGACGATTTCGACGAGAGGGGTTG
>JBOGIN010000891.1:0-5930 GCA_050742275.1 Vicinamibacteraceae bacterium | reverse complement strand
ACCCTGCACCGTGCCGTCTTCGCCGTACGGTCCATGCAGAACGGGGAACACGACGTCGAGGCCAAGGCCGGTCACCAGCGCGCGCTCCTCGCTCATCGCCGTCATCCGCCCGGCAGATCGCTCGATGGTAACAATCGTGTCTTCGCTCGGCCGCGGCGGCATGTGCACCTCGCGTCGCGGAAGCGCGGGATGTGCCTGCTCCAGACGCGCCTGCTCGATGACCTCGGCCGCCGACGACGAGAGCGGTGGCGTCTCGGCGAGCGTCCATCGGCCGTCGCGCTCGATGCAAATGGGCACGGCGTCGTACTTCGAGCGATCCAGATTGCCGAGCACGGCGGCCGCCGACGCCAGCGAGACCTCGTGCTCGCCGGATCGGCCGCCATAGATGACGCCAACACGGAGCTTGTTCAAGGCTACCACCCTGTCATCTTGCCAGCCTGAGCCCACTATGACTCTAATCTAGCGAGGCCTCAGGCCGTCGAGGATGTCGATGTGCGAGGGGCCTCGCTAGACCAGTGCTGGCTATGCCCCGCGTCGCGGGGCGGCCGTCTTGACGGAGCAAAACTTGAGCCAAATGCGACGAATCAGGGCCGTCAAGACGGCTAGCGTGCCCGTCCGAGATTTCACAGTGAGCCATCGCGAGGGTGCCGCGCGACGCGGTGTCCTCCGCACCCTGCACGGCCTCGTCCAGACGCCGGCGTTTATGCCCGTCGGCACGCGCGGCACGGTGAAGGGCGTGACCCATCGTGACCTCCGCGACGCGGGCGCCGACATCCTCCTCGCCAATACCTATCACTTGTACCTTCGTCCCGGCGACGAGCTGATTGCCGAGCGAGGGGGATTGCACCGCTTCATCGGCTGGCCTGGCCCCATTTTGACCGACAGCGGCGGCTATCAGCTCTTCAGCCTGGGGCCGCTCGTGGCGATTGACGAGCAGGGCGCGCGCTTCAGGTCGCACATCGACGGCAGTTACCACCACCTGACACCGGAGCAGGTCGTGGACATCCAGGCACGGCTCGGCTCCGACATTGCCATGGTGCTCGACGAGTGCTTGACGTACCCGGCCTCCGAAGAGGCGGCACGCGTCTCACTGGAGCGGACGCTGCGCTGGGCGGCGCGCGCGCGCGCCCGTTTCGACCAGGTGCGCGGCGGCTCCGCCAGCGTGACCGTCACCAATCCGTTGCAGGCGCAGTTCGGGATCGTGCAAGGCGGTGTCTACCCGCACCTGCGAGAGCGCAGCGCACGCGAGACGGTGAGCATGGGGTTCGAGGCGTACGCCATCGGCGGCCTGAGCGTCGGCGAGCCGGTTCATGTCATGTACGACGTGGTGAAGCATACCGCCGCGCTCTTGCCCGATGATCGGCCTCGGTACCTGATGGGCGCCGGGATGCCGGACGACATCGTCGAAGGCGTCGCGCGAGGCGTCGACCTGTTCGACTGCGTGATTCCCACGCGAAATGCGCGGAATGGGCAGCTGCAGACGAGGGACGGGCCGCTCAACATCCGCAACGCGCGGTACGCGCGCGACGACCGGCCGCCGGACCCGGCCTGCGGCTGCTACACGTGCCGGACGTTCTCACGCGCCTATCTGCGACACTTGTTCCTCGTCCGAGAGATGACCGGGCCGACCCTGGCGACCCTGCACAACCTCCGCTTCTACCTTGACACCTTGCGTGGAATTAGGGACTCTATAGCGTTTGGGACCTTTGGTCGTTTCAGGCAGGAATTCCACCAACGTTTTTCGCGCCGGCCGGCAAGGTAGGAATTCTACTGTGGTCCTCACTTCATGATGAGCATCGCGTCACTCGTTCCGGAAACGTTCGCGGTAGCGTCCCGCCCCGATGCGGCGGTCAGCCCGTGGGTGCAGTTGCTGCCGTTTGCTGTCATCCTGGCGATCTTCTACCTCCTCATCTTGCTCCCCATGAGGCGGCGGCAGAAAAAGATCGCCGACTTCCAGTCGAGCCTCAAGATCGGTGACAAGGTCGTCACCACCTCTGGCATCTACGGCGCGGTGACCCGCTTGAGTGACAGGACGGTCCGCCTGCAGATTGCCGACAAGGTCTCGATTGAGATCGCGAGAGCTGGCATCGCCGGCTACCAAGGTCAAGATCTGGTCGTCCCGGAGTCCGGCTCCTCCTAATCCCTAGATCCCTTGATCCCTAGACCCCTGATATGTGGAAGACGCTTCGCTGGAAGGTCCTCATCATCCTGGCGGTGACCGGCCTGGCCGTGTGGGCCTTCTATCCGCCCAGCCAGAAGGGGAAGCTCGGTCTCGACCTGCGTGGCGGCGTCCATCTCGTCCTGCGCGTGCAGACGGACGATGCGCTGCGGCTCGAGACGCAGCAGACGGCCGAGCAGCTTCGCCTGGTGCTGCAGAAGCAGAAGATTCCCGTCAAGGTGGCGACCGAGACGTCGACACGCTTCCGTGTGCAGGGCGTGCCCGCGGCGCGGGACGCCGAGTTTCGCACGGCCGCCGACACCGAGGCGGGGACATCGTACGACCGCGCGGCACGCGGTGGCGGCACGTACACGTTTCAGATGAAGCCGAACATCGCTCAGCAGCGGCGCCGCGAGACCGTGCAGCAATCGGTGCAGACGATTGAGCGCCGCGTGAACGAGCTGGGGGTGACCGAGCCGACCGTGGCGACGCAAGGGAGCGAGAACGACCAGATCATGGTGCAGCTCCCCGGCGTCACTGAGGTCGAGCGCGCGAAGGACATCATCCAAGCGACGGCGCAGTTGGAGTTCAAGCTGGTCCAGGGCGGACCGGCAGCCACCAAGGAGGCGCTGCTGCAAGCGCACGGCGGCAAAGTGCCCGACAACTTGGTGATGGCGCAGGGTGCGGAGGGGCAGTTCTATCTGGTCGATGCCGTTCCGGCGGTTGCCGGCCGCGAGCTGCGCAACGCGCGACCCACGCTCGACGAGTACAACCTGCCGGCCGTCAGCTTCACGCTGAACAACGACGGCGCCCGTAAGTTCGGCGAGTTCACGGGCGCGAACGTCGGTCGGCTCCTCGCCATCGTGCTCGACGGGAAGGTGCAGTCGGCCGCGACCATCGAGACGCGTATCAACGCGGATGGGCGGATCACCGGGAGCTTCACACAGCAGGAGGCGGCGGATCTCGCGCTGGTGCTGCGGTCGGGCGCCCTGCCGGCCAACCTGGATTATCTCGAGCAGCGGACCGTTGGACCGACGCTGGGGGCCGACTCGATCCGCGCGGGTCTGACGGCGTCGCTTGCCGGCCTGTGCCTGGTGGCGCTGTTCCTGCTCGTGTACTACAAGGTGGCAGGCATCAACGCGATCCTCACCATCGCCTTGAACCTGGTCATCTTGCTCGGATTCATGGCGTATCTGGGTGCCGTGATGACGCTCCCCGGTATTGCCGGCTTCATTTTGACGATTGGTATGGGCGTCGACAGCAACGTCCTGATCTTCGAGCGCATCAGAGAGGAGCTCGATGCGCAGAAGTCGGCCCGCAATGCCGTTGCGGCCGGCTTCGACCGCGTGTTCTTGACGATTCTCGACACGCACATCGCGTCGCTCATTGCCGCCGCCTTCTTGTTCCAGTTCGGCACGGGACCGATCCGCGGCTTTGCGACTACGCTGACGGTGGGGCTGCTGTCGAACGTCTTCACGGCGGTGTTCGTGTCGCGCACGCTGTTCGAATCGGTGCTGGCCACCCGACGCCAGCCGTCATTGAGCATCTGAGACGGAGGCCGGCTCCAGACAGCCCCTCGAAACACCATGCGAATTCTCGTCAACGCCAACTACGACTTTCTCCGCTGGCGATGGCCCGCCCTGGCGCTGTCGTGGGTCGTCATCCTGGCCGGCGTCGGCGTGATGATCCGGCAGGGCGGTCCCGCACTGGGTATCGACTTCTCGGGTGGCACGGCCGTCATCGTGAAGTTCGATCGGCACACCGCCGAAGAACACGTCCGCGACGCCCTCGAGAGCATCCCGGGAGACAAGGTCGTGCAGCCGTACGGCCCCCCGAGCGAGAACGAGGTCATGATCCGTCTGCCCTTGATGGAGGGGCCGGAGCGCGGGACCAGCCTGGAGCAATCCTCGGAGCAGGTGATGAAGCTGCTCCAACAGGCGAAGCTTGGCAAGTTCGACGTCGTCGGAACGGAGCTGGTCGGCCCGGTCATCGGCCGCGATCTCCAGCGGCGCGGCATCTGGGCGGTCGTGCTGTCGATTGTCGGTATTGGCGTCTACATCGCGCTGCGCTTCCGTCCATCGTTCGCGGTCGGCGCCATGGTGGCGACGTTCCACGACATCCTCGTCACGTTGTCGTGCCTGGTGTTCTTCGAGTACGAGCTGTCGCTCAACGTGGTGGCCGGCATTCTCGCCATTGCCGGTTACTCGGTGAACGACACCATCGTGATCTTCGATCGCGTGCGTGAGAATCTGCGGACCCTCCGGCGCGAGCCGCTCGCCACCGTCATCAATCGCAGCGTGAACCAGACGCTGGCGCGCACGGTGATCACGGCCGGTACGACGTCACTGTCCCTGGTGGCCTTGTTCTTCTTCGGCGGCGAAGTGCTGGAGGGCTTTGCCTTTACGATGCTGATCGGCGTCATCACCGGCGTGTACTCGACGGTGTTCATCGCCTCGTCTATTGCAATCATGCTCAGCAAGCAACGGAAGGCGGCGCAACCCCGCGCAGAAGCGTCTCCGGCCGCGACGTCCGCCGCGTCCGCTCCGGCGACGCCCTCGCTGTCGGCTCGTCCCAAGGTGCGACGACGACGAAGGGGCTAAAGCAGGGGTCAGGGATCAGGCGTCAGGGGGCAGCAGGCGTCGGGTACCAGCTGTCAGGGTTCCCGGGCGGATTCAACGAAGGTCGCTTACGGCGCTCCGTCGTTAGCAATCGTGACAGGCTAACATGCTGATCCCTGACACCGGCCCCCTGCTGACGCCTGATCGCGGATGCCTGAGTGCCTGATCCCTACTGACCCCTGATGCCTGACCCCTGACCCCTGATATTGCCGTGGACGTCCTTCATGCCGCGCTCCTGGGCGTTATCCAGGGCATCACCGAGTTCTTGCCAATCTCGAGCTCGGCACATCTGATCCTCGCCCGGGCGTTCTTTGGGTGGGATGGCGAGCTCTTTGGCCTGCCGTTCGATGTGGCGACGCACCTCGGGACGCTGGCTGCAGTCCTGGCTTATTTTCGTGCGGACGTCATGGCCATGGCGCGCGCCGTGCCACGGATCGCCAGCGCGCCGATGGCGTTCGCGTCGGCGAGCTCGACCTCGTGGGACGCGGGAGACAACGCGGCTGTTCGGCTTGCGCGTCTCATCGTGATTGGGACGCTGCCGATCGTCGTGATTGGGGGGCTCTGGTCTGACACGATCGAGGGGTCGCTGCGTTCGCCGCTGGTGTGTGCCCTGACGCTGTCGGGGGGCGCCTTGCTGTTCTTCGTGGTCGAGCGCATGTCGAGACAGCAGAGAGACGAGGCGTCACTGACGGCAATCGACGCGCTGCTCTTCGGCATGGCCCAGTCCGCGGCGCTCGTGCCCGGCGTGTCGCGCTCCGGGGCGACCATCGTGATGGGCATGATGCTCGGGCTCTCACGCGCGTCGGCGGCGCGCTTTGGCTTCCTGCTCGGGATTCCGGCGATTCTCGCCGCGGCCGCGAAGGAAGGGTTGGTCCTTGCGCGCGATCCCTTTCAACCGGGTGAGGCCACGGTCTTCATCATCGGCATTGCCTCCTCGGCGCTGGTTGGCTATATCACCGTTGCGTACTTCATGCGCTTTCTCGGCGGCCACCGCCTTGACGCCTTTGCCTGGTATCGGCTGGCGCTTGCTGCCGCCGTGGCCGTCTGGATGACACGACTGTGACCGCTGTGCTGCTCTGGCTCCGGCGACGCTTCATTGCGGGCTTCTTCGTGATGGTGCCGCTCGTCGTGAGCGTGGCGGCGCTGGTCTGGGT
>JBOGIN010000890.1:0-2631 GCA_050742275.1 Vicinamibacteraceae bacterium | reverse complement strand
CGCAGTTGACCGCGACGAACGGCCCGCGCCTGCGGCGGCTCAACGCGTGGATGCGGCGCGCAATCAGCTCCTTGCCCACGCCGCTCTCCCCTTCAATCAGCACGGCGAAATCCGTCCGTGCCACGCGGGCCACGCGGTCCAGCAGCAGCCCAAAGGCGGAGCTCGACCCGATGAGCTCTGGCACGGGCATGGGTGGACACAGGAGCGACGGCACCCGCAACGCGCCGGTGCGCCATCGATCCAGCTCCACGACGAGTCCTGCACCGAGGACACCTTGCTGCAGAATCGCCGTCTGACGTGACGCAAACCCCTGGCCTTCGCGCGGCATCGCCTCGAGCACCACCCCCGGCATGATCTCGAAGAGCACCCCGCGCTCAGGCGGCGCAGCCCCCGCGTCCCGCGGCGTGAGCGTGCCCTCACGAATGTGCACCCAAGCAGCGTCCGCCATGTGCGTAAGCGCCGCCTCGAACTGCGCCCGCAAGAGCCCGCCCGGCATCGTCCGCCACGCGGTCGCCAGCGCCATCCAGACCTCGAGCTGCGCCTGGTCGCCGGTCCCCGAACTCGCTTCTAGCTCCACGTGTCCAGATCGGCGGAAGCCGCAACGTCATTTGTTCTTCTCGTCTCATGGACAAGGCGTCTCTCGACGGGCTCTTGGACAACCGCCTCGAGCTCGGTACGGTTCGCGATATCGTGATCAATGACCGAACGGGACGCCTCCGATACGCCCTCGTTTCGTCCGCTCGTCCATGTCCTATCCGCGGTCAACGAGACGCGACATAGATTCTTGCGGTGACTACTCCTGGATTCCGATACCCTGCGGCGCCATCTTCTGCCGCGGCCGATATACAGCTGCTCGGTTCCGGTTCTAGTTGCGAACGGCGGACCGCAGCGAACCGTCGAGCGATACGCTCACGTATGGCGCTCGGTAAGCGAATGCGTACGCAGACCGTGGGATTTCCGCCGCACGATGGTTGTTCACCTCCCTGACTCATTACGTAGCGACCCAACGGCTGCGAATGCGTCGCAGGCCATGATGGCGGTGCGGTTCTTGCATCATTCCCTGCCGCGCGAGAGCGGCCGCAGCGCGTAACGCGGGCCTCGACATCGCGACGTCGTCCCGCGACGCACGGGGAGCAGGAGTTTGAGGATTGCCCAGGTTGCACCGTTGTATGAAAGCGTCCCCCCGAAGCTCTATGGGGGCACGGAGCGCGTCGTCTCGTATCTCAGCGAGGAGCTGGTCCGCCAGGGGCACGACGTCACCCTCTTCGCCAGCGGCGACTCCGAGACCAGCGCGCATCTGGTCGCATGCTGCGCCGAATCCCTGCGCCAGAAGGGCGATTGCTTTGACCAGCTCGCGCGTCACGTCGTGATGATCGAGCAGGTGTTCCGCATGGCGCAGCGGTTCGACATCATTCATTTCCACATCGACTACCTGCACTTCCCGATGAGCCACTGGCAGTCCACGCCGCAGGTGACGACGCTGCACGGCAGGCTGGACATTCCGGATCCAGAGCCGCTCTATGGTGCGTTCCCCGAGGTGCCGCTGATCTCCGTCTCGGACGCCCAGCGCGCGCCCCTGCCCCGAGTCAACTGGCAGGGCACCGTCCACCACGGCCTCCCGCCAGACGCCTACACGTTTCGCCCCGCCCACGCCGGCTACCTCGCGTTTCTCGGCCGCATCTCTCCAGAGAAGCGGGTGGACCGGGCAATCGAGATCGCGCGCGCGGCGGGTCTTCCGATCAAGGTCGCAGCGAAGATCGACAGGCAGGACCGCGCGTACTACGAGCAGGACGTGAAGCCGCTCTTTTCCCTGCCCGGTGTCGACTACGTCGGCGAGATTGGCGAACGTGAGAAGGATGACTTCCTGGGCGGGGCAGCCGCGCTGCTGTTCCCGATCGACTGGCCCGAGCCGTTCGGCCTGGTCATGATCGAGGCGATGGCGTGCGGGACCCCTGTCGTCGCGTGGCGGGGAGGCTCGGTCGAGGAAGTCATGGAAGACGGCGTGTCAGGCTTCGTCGTGGACACCCTGGGCGAGGCGGTTCGGGCAGTCGAGCGTGTCTCGTCGCTCGACCGCCGGGGCGTGCGCGCGGTCTTCGACCGCCGCTTCACCGCTGATCGCATGGCTCGCGAGTACTTGCGGATCTATTGGCGGCTCCTCAAGGGCCACACACCTGACCAGATCGAAGACGCCCGCCGCAAGGCACGCCTGTCATCGGACGCGGCCTGAACTGACATCGCGGGCCCGACGCTGGCGGCGCCGCCGCGCATGGCGTTACGATCGAGACATGGTCCTGCCGTCGGGCTCCAAGCCAGACCGTAATCGTCTCCTCGTCCGTGACATCGTGGAGATCGAGAATCAGTACTATATCCTCGCGTCGTCCTCGCTCGCCGATGAGGTCGATCGCGTCTTGAAGCATGGCGAGACGTTCGCTGTCTTCGATCGCTATGGGGACATCAAGCCGGTCGGCGTCGGTGAACACGGGCTGTATCACGAGGGCACACGCTTTCTCTCCATGCTGCTGCTGGGTTTCGGTGAAGATCGACCGCTCCTGCTCAGTTCGAACGTCAAGGCCGACAACTCGCTCGTCGTCGTCGATCTCACGAACCCCGACATCCTCACCGAGGGGATCG
>JBOGIN010000889.1:0-1838 GCA_050742275.1 Vicinamibacteraceae bacterium | reverse complement strand
CTCGCGCACTGCGCCGCGTGAGAGCAGGAGGTTCGCGACGTTGACACACGCAATCAACACGACGAAGCTGACCGCGGCGAGAAGAAGCCACAGATTCGTGGCACTCTCCGGGCTCAGGAAGTTGTTCTGCAGCGGCTCCACGCTCACGGCCCTGCCGGTGTTGGAGTCTGGAAACCGCCGCGCCATGTCCTCCGCAACGATGTTCATTTCCTGTTGCGCCTGTTCGATGGTGACGTTGGGCTGGAGCCGCCCGACCATCAACAACGAACGGAATTGGCGATTCGTGGTCTGTTCCGGCGTCAATGACAGCGGAATCCACAGGTCGGCCGGTATACGGTCGTGGACGCCAGGCGGTAGCACGCCAATCACCCGATACGGCGTCGAATCCATGCGGATGTGGCGGCCGATGATGTCGGGGTCGCCGCCGAAGCTCTGTCGCCAGAGCCGATGGCTCAGGAGCACCACGTGGTTCTTGCCCGGCTGGTCCTCGTCTGCGCGGAAATCGCGGCCGAGCAAGAGCTTCTCTCCCCACATGCGATGTCCGTCAGGTGATGTCTGCCGAGCGCGGACGCGCTGCGGCGCCTCCGCGGTGGCGAGATTGAAGAAGCGAACCCAGATCGGCTCCAGATACTGGAACGACTTGGCCCGCTCCTTCCAGTCGAGGTACTCGGCGGGTGACGTCATGTCCCGGTTCTCGCCCGCCCGCGACCAGACGATCACGAGCTGGTCCGGCTGCGGATACGGTATGGGTGCGAGCAGTATGCCGTGGACGAGGCTGAAGATCGCGGTGTTCGGCCCGATGCCGAGCGCCAAGGCGCCGATGGCGGCGAGCGAGAATCCCGGCGCCTTCGTCAGCACCCGAACCGCCAATCGGAGATCCGACCAGAAGACGCTCATGACATTCCTCCGTCGAGAGAGCAGGCGTCCCAGGCGCTACCGGGACGAAGCCGTGTCACCGACGTGTCCCGTGACGGTCAGGTTCCGAAAGTGCGCGACGGTTCCGGGACCGATGCACAACGCAATCCCGCCCTTTGCGTTCGCACCAGACTTGACGTCGTTGACGATGAGCGTCGGCTGTTCGCTGTCGTGAACATAGAGGCGGGCGCGTTCACCACTGACCTCGATCTTGACCTTGGTCCATTGCCCAGGCACGAGGTCCACGTACGTTTCATACTTGCTCGGCGTCTCCTTGCGAAGCCGGACCCATGGCCAATCGGGATGCTGGACGTATTGCACGGAATGATTCCGTCTTTCTTGATCCTCGGCGCGGCCGTTCGTCGGACGCAGGTAGAACTCATCGTAGGTGCGATTGTCGTCCTGCAGCCGGAAGCCGATGCCGACGAAGCCGCGCGCGCCCTCGGCGGCTCCGGGCGCGGGAGCGCCCGCAATCTCCGCCTCGATTGTGCCGTTCGAGAACTCGACGCCCTCGATCCGGGCGAGCTGTGCGGTCGCAGGGCCCGCCTCGGGTGCGTTCTCCTTCAACCGCCGGAGGGCCTCTTCTGAGACCGTGATCTGCAGACCCTTCTTGCCTTGAAGTGTGGCCGGCTCCGCTGTCACGTTCTGGAGCTCCAGCCCGTCGGCCGACTCGAGTGGGAAGTGCTGACCCTGCGACGCCGCGGGGTCTGTCAGGAAGAGCACTGCGCTGGCAGCGAGGGCAAGTAATGTGAATCTGGACATAGATAAGCTCCTGTGACTATGCGTCTTGGTCAGCGTAGGCAGGACGCCCGGCCGGTGGCCAGGGCTTTGTCACAGACGACGGGATGCGGCAATGAACCGCGGCGACAGCGCCGTGGATGCCGGAAGGAAAGGGGAGTGCGCGTGTGGGCCCGACCTTTGGG